>DATJJI010000176.1:0-7922 GCA_035492275.1 Mucilaginibacter sp. | reverse complement strand
AAACATATCCTTTATCTGGGCCTCGCAGGTTTTAACCAGCAACTGTTGTTTTTGCTTATCGCCGGTCAAGGCCAGGTCGCGTTGCAACTGGCGGTAGCGGTTACCTGCAAAATGCGCGTAGGGTATTACTTTACGCACATTATATCTTAATAATAAAAAGGCTCTTCTGTCGGCTTCGCTTTTAAAAATACGGGTGTCGCGTATAACAACTTCTTCTGTTACTATCCAGGGCATAGTTTCACCGTTTAAAACAACCAGGTATGTTTTAATGGTATCATTTTTGCCTGCTTTAGGTATTGCAGGAGTTTGCGTTTGGGCATTTACCGTACCCATTAAGCCGCAAAGCACTATCAAAAGCCCAAATAATTTCATAATTTTACTTACTACAAAATTAATGCAATTTTTTTTGGTATTTCATAATAACCTGCAATTTAAATGTTTATTGCAAGTTTATGATAATATAATTAGGACTAAAACATGAAAGAATTACTGATTGACCTGGAAGCAGAAAAAACCGAGATCCTGAAAAGATACCGGGCTTTGTTGCGCGCCAGTAAATCAACCCTGCAAAAAGGTGATAAACGCATGATACGCAAGGCATTCGATATGGCTTTGGAGAGCCATAAAGACATGCGTCGCAAATCGGGCGAACCTTATATATACCACCCTATTGCCGTTGCACAAATAGCCGCCGAAGAAATTGGATTGGGCACAACCTCCATAGTATGTGCCTTATTGCATGATGTTGTTGAAGATACCGATGTTACGCTGGATGATATTGAACGAGAGTTTGGTAAAAAGGTAGCCAAAATTATTGACGGCCTTACTAAAATATCGGGCGTTTTTGATACCAACAGCTCGCTACAAGCCGAGAACTTTCGCAAAATGCTGCTTACACTGGCCGATGATGTGCGGGTGATACTGATAAAACTGGCCGACCGCTTGCATAATATGCGCACGTTAGAGTCGATGCCGCGCGATAAACAACTGAAGATTTCATCAGAAACCGTTTATCTGTACGCGCCGCTGGCTCACAGGCTTGGCTTGTATGCTATAAAGTCTGAAATGGAAGACCTTTCTATGAAATACATGGAGAGAGAAACTTACCAGTTCATCAAAAATAAACTCAACGAAAAGAAGGCCGAACGCGAAAAATTCATTAAAGATTTTATTGAGCCGGTAAAAAAAGTGTTGATTGGCCAGGGATTGGATGCCGATCTGTTTGGCAGGCCAAAATCTATCCACTCTATCTGGAACAAGATGAAGAAAAAGGCTATTCCTTTTGAGGAAGTATATGATCTTTTTGCCATCCGGGTGATATTGGACAGCACCCCTGAAAATGAAAAAGCCGATTGCTGGAAAGCATATTCAATAGTCACCGACCTGTATCGCCCTAATCCTGACAGGCTGCGCGACTGGATATCATCGCCTAAAGCCAATGGTTACGAATCATTGCATACTACCGTAATGGGCCCGCGCGGGCAATGGGTTGAAGTGCAGATACGTACCAAACGCATGAACGAAATTGCCGAAAAAGGTTTCGCGGCGCACTGGAAATACAAAGAATCATCAACCGATAGCGGACTGGATCAATGGGTACAAAAGGTAAGGGATATGCTGAAAAACCCGGACTCGAACGCGCTGGAGTTTTTGGATGATTTTAAGATGAACCTGTTCTCTGACGAGATATTCATTTTTACACCTAAAGGCGCGCTTATACAGTTGCCTTTAAACGCTACCGCGCTCGATTTTGCCTTCGAGATACATACTGATGTAGGCGCAAGTTGTATTGGCGCCAAGGTTAACCACAAATTGGTGCCGTTAAGCTACAAGTTGCAAAACGGCGACCAGGTAGAAGTAATTACCTCGAGCAAACAAACCCCTAAAGAGGACTGGCTGAGCTTTGTGGTGACCGCTAAAGCTAAAGCCAAAATAAAATCGGCCTTAAAAGAAGAGAAACGTAAGATAGCCGAGGATGGTAAAGAGATACTGGAACGTAAGCTGAAATCATTAAAGATCACTTACAATTCGGAGAACATACATAAGCTGAGTTACTATTTCAAGCTGGGATCAACCCAGGACCTATTTTTTAACATAGCCAAGGGCCTTATTGACATGAAGGACCTGAAGGAATACCAGCTATCAGAAAAAGTAGTTGAAAATAAGCCTCAGGATAAAATTGAGCACGAGCAGTTACAGGGCCTTTTGCGTAACATAAAAGCCAAAGACAGTGATATGCTGCTTATCGGCGAGGATATGCAAAAAATTGACTACAAGCTGGCCAATTGCTGTAATCCTATCCCCGGCGATGATGTATTTGGTTTTGTTACCGTGAGCGATGGTATAAAAATACACCGAACCAATTGCCCCAACGCTGCCAAGCTGATGGCAAATTATGGCTACCGTATTGTAAAAGCCCGCTGGACCAACCAGCAGGAGCTGGCGTTTTTAACCGGGCTGCGTATTACCGGTATTGATGATGTTGGCTTGATCAATCAGCTAACCACCGTTATATCAACCGATTTTAAGGTAAACATGCGCTCTATAACGGTTGATAGTGACAACGGCATTTTTGAAGGCACCATTATGGTTTATGTAAATGATACCCACCACCTGGATAACCTGATAAAAAGATTGAAAACCGTAAAAGGCGTAACCGCGGTAACCCGTTTTGATACCGAAATCGAGAAAGCGTCTTAAGAGGTTGATTGGTGAGTGGTTGATTAAGTGAGTAGTTATTTTTTAACTTAATCAACCTCAAACTCAATCAACAAATCAACTTAAAAAATTAATAACTTTGTACCTTAATAATAAACTATGCCCCAGCAGGAAACTATAGCGATGGTGAAAAAAATTTTCGAGGCTTACCTCGAAAATAAAAATCTGCGTAAAACACCTGAGCGCTTTGCCATATTAGAAGAAATTTATTCAAGAACCGACCATTTTGATGTGGAATCATTATATATCCACATGAAAAATAAAAAATACCGAGTTAGCCGCGCTACGGTTTATAACACGCTGGAGCTGCTGGTATCATGCGATCTGGTTACCAAGCACCAGTTTGGTAAAAACATGGCACAATTCGAAAAATCATACGGTTATAAGCAACATGATCACATTATTTGTTTGGACTGCGGCAAGGTAGTTGAGTTTTGCGACCCGCGCATTGAGCAGATACAAAGCATGATGGGTGGCCTGCTAAAATTCGAGATAAAACACCACTCTTTAAATCTTTATGGTAATTGTGAAAAACTAAAGGCCGGCTTTTGCGATAGAAAAGTATAACTTTACCCCCTTGTTAAATATTCTAATTTTATAATGGCTGTTGACGTATTATTGGGCCTCCAGTGGGGCGATGAAGGTAAAGGAAAAATTGTTGATGTATTAAGCGCAGGTTACGACCTGATAGCCCGTTTTCAGGGCGGCCCCAACGCGGGTCATACCTTAGAATTTGACGGAAAGAAGTTTGTTTTAAACACCATTCCTTCAGGTATATTTTTTGATAACACCTTAAACTTAATAGGTAATGGTGTAGTTATTGATCCCATTACCCTGAAAAGAGAAATTGATAAATTAAAGGATGCCGGGCATGACCTTTTAGCGAAAAAGAATTTAATGATCGCTAAAAAGGCGCACCTGATATTACCTACTCACCAATTGCTGGATGCCGCTTCTGAAAAAAGAATGGGCGAAGGCAAAATAGGTTCGACATTGAAAGGTATAGGTCCTACTTACATGGATAAAACCGGTCGTAACGGTTTACGTATTGGCGATATCACCCTGCCCGATTTTAAAGAGCGTTACCAAAAACTGGTTGACAAACATACTTCGATGCTGCAATCGCTTTACGGCGAGGTGGCTGATTTCAGCGAACGCGAGCAGGCATTTTTTGAAGCCGTTGAACTGATCAAACAATTCCCGTTGGTTGACTCGGAACATTTGGTGAACAACTATATAAAACAAGGTAAAAAAGTTTTGGCCGAAGGCGCGCAGGGTACAATGCTTGATATTGACTTTGGTTCATATCCTTTTGTAACGTCATCAAACACCACTACCGCTGGTGCCTGCACCGGTTTAGGTATAGCGCCCAGCAAAATAGGCGACGTAATAGGTATTTTTAAAGCTTACTGCACCCGTGTAGGCGGCGGTCCCTTCCCTACTGAATTAAATGATGAAACCGGCGAAGAACTGCGCCGCATAGGCCACGAGTTTGGCGCCACTACAGGCAGGCCACGCCGTACCGGCTGGATCGATCTGCCGGCTTTAAAATATGCTATCATGCTTAACGGTGTTACCCAAATGGTAATGACCAAAGCTGATGTATTAAGCGGATTTGATAAAATTTATGCCTGTACTCACTATAATTATTTAGGCGAAAAGATAGATTATATGCCTTATGATATCTGCTCGGTTGATGCGGTACCGGTATTAAAAGAGATTGACGGATGGAAAGAAGATATCACTGGTATTACTGAATTATCAGAGATTCCTGCAAAACTGCAGTCATACATTGATTATCTTGAACAGGAATTAGGTGTGCCTATTAAATGGCTGTCAGTAGGCCCGGATAGAAAACAGACTTTGGTATTGCACTAATTTTAATAAATAAAACCAATAATAATAAAGGCTCCGGTATACGGGGCCTTTTGCTTTAACTTTGCCCCGTGATTAAACAGGTACCCGATCTGCATTTATTTAAACAAAAAGCCTTGCAATGGGCCGCTACGTTTAACGCAGCCTGCTACCTCGACTCGAACAACTTTACCGACCCTTACTCAAAGTTCGACACTTTAATTGCTGCCGGCATTAAAGACCAGGTTACTGCTACCATCGGTTCGGCTTTTGACGAACTGGCAAAATTCCGGGAGAAAAACCCGGGCTGGCTAACAGGCTTTTTTACCTATGATCTGAAAAATGAGGTAGAGCACCTCACCTCATCCAATCCCGACCATCTGCATTTTCCTGACCTGCATTTTTTTGCACCGCAGTATTTAATATTGATCAAAGGCAACGAAGTTGAAGTTATTGCCGATGATCCTGAATATATTTTAAAGTGTATTGATGAGCAGATACTCAACACCGTAAAAGCAGAAGCTATTGATCTTCAATCCCGCTTTAATAAAAATGATTATATCGCCGCCGCCAATAAAATAAAAGAGCACATTAGCCGCGGCGACATTTATGTAACTAATTTTTGCCAGGAGTTTTTTGCCGATGGAGCGAAGATCGATCCGGTTAATACCTTTTTACAACTGAATAGCCTGTCGCCTACACCCTTCGCGGCATTTTATAAATGGCAGGATAATTTTATTCTCTGCGCCTCGCCCGAGCGTTTTTTGGCTAAACGCAACGATAAGCTGATATCGCAACCCATAAAAGGCACAGCCAAGCGTGGGCGCGATGACGAGGAAGATGAACACATTAAACAAGAACTTCGTAACCACACCAAAGAATTGCAGGAAAATGTAATGATAGTAGACCTGGTACGTAACGACCTTACCCGCTCGGCAAAACAGGGCACAGTTAAAACCGAAGAACTGTTCAGCATTTATACTTTCAACCAGGTACATCAAATGATCTCGACCGTGGTTTGCGAACTGCAGGAGGGCATTTCGGCAGTACAAGCTATACGCAACACCTTCCCGATGGGCAGCATGACCGGCGCGCCCAAAATAAGCGCCATGCAGCTAATGGAACAATATGAGCGCAGCAGGCGTGGTGTGTACTCGGGCGCCATTGGCTATTTTAGCCCGGATAATGATTTTGATTTTAATGTGGTGATCAGGACATTGTTATATAATTCAATTGAAAAGTACCTATCCTTCCAAACCGGCAGCGCTATTACTTATCATGCCGATCCGGAAAAAGAATATGAAGAATGCCTGCTTAAAGCCAAAGCCATTCTAGAGGTTTTGGGGCAATCGGCTTCTTCTTTATCTTAAATTATTTTCCGGATGATTGTTTGGCCAGCAGCGGGTCTGTTGATTTTTTCTTGAATAAATTAACTTTTGATTCCTTGCCTTTAAGCAGGCGCTCAATATTTTTTTGATGGGTAACGAGTATCAGCAGGCACATACACATGCCATAAATAATAACTGATTTTATATAGGTAGGAAAAATAAAAGTAACTGCTATAGGATAAGTAAACCCGGCCATAATTGAACCTAAGGATACATACCGGGTAATGAAAAGCACTACAATAAATACGGATACGCAAAGTAATGCTGCTGGCAGGTTAACTGCCAATATCATCCCGAACAAGGTAGCAATACCTTTGCCCCCTCTAAACCCTGCAAATACAGGAAACAAGTGCCCCATAACCGCGGCTATACCCAACGCTAATTGGTAATTGGTAAAAGGTACTGAATGATAGGCACCGGTTGTGCTGACACCGATCATGAATGCCAGGTTAGTGGCCGTCCACCCCTTTAAAATATCTATGAGCATTACCGGGATACCAGCTTTTTTGCCCAGCACTCTGAAAGTGTTGGTGGCGCCGGCGTTACCGCTGCCATATTCCCGCACGTCGATATTAAAAAATGCCTGCCCTATCCATACCGCTGTTGGGATAGAGCCACATAAATAAGCTAATATGAGTGCAGTGACAGAGTAAGGGGTTATCATTTCAACGCAATATTATAAATTGATAATTGCACTAACAAGTTTAATCATATTTATAGGAAATACCTGTACTATTAATTTAAAACAACAGGCTATTTAACAGCCTTTAAACTCAGATCAAGGCAGGTTACCGAATGGGTAAGCGCCCCTATCGATACATAATCAACCCCGCAATTGGCGTAATCACGCACATTATCAATAGTAATACCTCCCGAAGCTTCGGTAATATATCGACCTTCAATAATATTTACGGCCTGTTTCAAATCGCTGAAGTTAAAGTTATCCAGCAATATGCGGTCAACACCGCCGGTTCGTAAAACTTCTTCCAGTTCATCCTGGTTACGTACCTCAATTTCAATAGCCAGCTTTTTGTTTTGTGCCGATATGTACTGATGCGCGTTCTCGATAGCTTGCCTGATACCGCCCGAGTAATCTACATGGTTATCCTTAATCAGCATCATATCATACAACCCAAAGCGATGATTAACACCCCCGCCTATTCGTACAGCCCATTTTTCAAGGTACCGCATGCCTGGTGTGGTTTTGCGGGTATCTAAAACCTGCGTGTTGGTACCTTTCAACAAATCAACTATCTGATCGGTTTTTGTAGCAATGCCCGACATGCGCTGCATGCAGTTCAGCACCAAACGTTCGGCGGTTAAAATACTGATGGCGCTGCCTTCAACTTCAAATACAATATCTTTTGGTTTTACTTCGGTACCATCTTTTATAAAAACATCCACCTTCAGGCCCTTATCAACACGGTGAAAAATATATTCGGCCAGTTCAACACCGGCAATAATGCCGCTGTCTTTCACTAAAAGTTTTGCTTTGCCGGTTGTACCCTGTGGTATGGTAGCTAACGAGGTATGATCGCCGTCGCCTACATCTTCTTTCAAGGCGTTATCAATAAACGGGCGTACTAATTCTTTGTCCAATTCAAATGTTTTTTAGAAGGTTCAAAAGTAACAACATTTTTTGGATGTGATAGTTTGTTATGCACAGATGTGTAAATGATAAACTATATTAGCTATACCAATTATAGCTCATGAAATTTTTAGCCCGCTTATTTGCACCCCTATTGCTTTTTATTGCCACCGCATCAGCCCAAAAATTGACCCGTGTATGGACACCCCTTTTAACACCCGACCTGAAAAATTTTACCATTTTCATGGGGGTGCCGCACCGCAGCTTAACATCATTGCCTGGCGTAGACAAAGGCGACGGAATAAACGGAACGCCGCTTGGCCCTGATAATGATCCGCTGCATGTTTTTACGGTCGAGATGGTGGATGGCAAAC
>DATJJI010000175.1:0-14236 GCA_035492275.1 Mucilaginibacter sp. | reverse complement strand
TAAAACGTATTACAGTTAAATTGTATTCTTTCAGTTCCTTATCCCTTAATACATCCAGATTAGATTTTTCATCATGATTATGATATTGATCATCAATTTCAATTACCAAATCTAATTCATTGCAGTAAAAATCTACGATATAGTTTAATAAAGGTTTGTCTCTGAAAGTCGTAGCCATAAAGTTGTTTATTGTTTACTTCTTTCCAAAGTAGTATTTCGCCCAATGTACTATCATTACGCAATTGTCGGGCAAATTCTTTTAATTTAGGATTGTATGGAATGATTTTGCGTCGCATAACTTATGTCGTAACACACCCCTAACCCCTCTCAAGAGGGGAACCCCAAGCCGTCGGTATTTCAAACTCCTGGTTTATTTCACTGATAAACCCTAATATCTCATCCCTGCCTGTGTGTAACTCGGCAGATGTAATGAAATATCGTGGCGCTTCTTCAAAAGTTTCTAATAAGGCCTTTTTAAATTTGGCTACGCTCTGGTCTGTTTTTAATGAGGATTGCTTGTCAGCCTTAGTAAATACTAAAACAAACGACAATCCCTTTTCGCCCAGCCAGTTGCAAAACTCCAGATCTATTTTCTGCGGATCGAGGCGGCTGTCAATCAGTACCATTACGCATTGCAGGCTTTCGCGCTTGTCAAGGTAAGTATGGATAAATTTATCCCAATCGGATTTTTTACTTTTTGAGGCACGGGCATAACCATAACCAGGTAAATCGACAATATACCAGTTATCGTTCACCAAAAAATGATTGATGAGCTGGGTTTTACCTGGTGTTTGCGATGTTTTTGCCAGGCCTTTTTTACCCGTAAGCATATTAATCAATGATGATTTGCCTACGTTTGACCGGCCGATAAATGCATATTCGGGCTTTACCGGCGGCGGTAACTTTGAAATTTGGGTATTGCTGCAAATAAAGTCGGCAGATTTAATGACCATGCAGCAAAGGTAGTGATTATTTGCCTGTCGTTATTTTTTGATAATAGCTTTGTTAAATTTGTATTGCAATGTTAATAGCAGGTACCGTCTTATCTGGCTGTCCTGAACATCGGTAATTGAATTTGCCATAACATAGCGGTATGAACCTACGCTTTGATTCAGCAAATCATAACATGATAATTTAATTTCTCCGCGATCTTTTGCAAATATCTGCCGGGCAATGGTTAAGTTCAACAGGCTTGTACTTTTTTGAAATCCCGGGCTCACATTAGGGTTGTAATAAAGAGTATAATCTCCTTCAATATTGAATTTTTTAGGCAAAATAAAAATAAAGTGGCTGTTTGAAACATCTGTAATGTAGTTAACATTTGAATAATCAATGCCAACATATTTTGTTATAGAGTTATTCAAAGTAAAAGATTCTCCTAATATAACTTTATCTTTCCAGTTCAAATTTAACGTCTCTCTCAACGAGTAGTTATAATTGTTTTGAAAACCACTTTGCTGATTTATTTCAAAATAACCATGGCCAACACCTCCGCTAATACTGGTATTGGTTGAAAATTGAAAATTATTGGTTTTTTTAAAGGTTTTGTTTATGCCGCCAGAAAATGAATAATTTGATCTTGAACCCATGTTAACCGGTGTACTGGTAGTAGCCCCGATACTATTAAGCGTTTGATGCCTGAACACTGAGTTTTGATCGAATGTAGCATTGGCATTACCATAAATACTTACCTGGTTTTTCATGAGATAAGTATTATAATTCATGCTGAAAACATTTTGATCTATCGGCTTTAAATTGGGGTTACCTGTAATTGAATAAAGAGGGCTGTAAACAATGGTATAAGGCACCATATCGCCTATATTGGGTAAATTTGTATTTGTCCGGTAGCTGAATGAATAACTGCCGATATTTAAATTTAATCCCGGATGTATAAAATTGTATTGCTGATCAATATCAGGCAATCCCCTTCCAAATTTATTGTCAGCTTTTAGGCTTTGTAAGGAAGCGCTCAACTCTAATTTAATCCTCGGGGTAAAATTGTAACTGACTTTAGGGATAATGCTATTGTTCCATAAATTACGGGTTAAGGTATTGCTCAAATTTAATTGAAAGGCGTCATATAGTCCGTTTGCGTCATTAAAATCGTATACCAGCGAGTTATTTATATCATGGCTGTAACCTGAGTTTAGCCCGATAGTAGCCGTTAATTTTTTAGTAAGCGGATATTGGTAGGATACATTAATACTACCATTCATACTTTTATTTACCGAATTGGTAAAACGATTTAACAAGTATGATGGTAATGATACATTATAAGAAGTAAGATTAGTAATGCTGTAAGCATCGCCACTACCTGGCGAGATATTTAAATTGTGTGATATATTTATTGATTCGCCTTTCTTTTTAAACCGATGATTGAAAGTTAAAGACTGCGTAAACTGGGTGTTGTTAGTTGAATTTGTGCTTGTGTATACGGCATCAGAAAGCTGACTTACAAAATTAGTGTGTGTATTACTTGTAGATTGCGCATTCAATTCATTATCAGTAAATGTTAAAAATGGGTTATAGATTAATTGTGTGGCATCATTTGGGTGCCATTGTATGGAGGCGCTTAAGTTTTGCGGTGTATTGGTAATATGTGCTGGATTTTGTGATGAACTAAAAAAAATGGTATCCCCTAAAAAACGCTGTGTACGCGATATTGAATTCACATCTGTGACATTTCTTGAATAGTAATAAGCCAAATTGATTTTTAACTTTTTGCCATAATCTGTATTGATGTTAATTCCTCCGGAATATGTTTTACGTAAACCTGAACCAACCGTGCCACTCCGGCCATCAGAACCGCCACTTAACGAAAAAAGGCCAGTGCCATTGTTTAAAGAACCTCCTCTATAAAATGCGTCGCTGCCGCCACGGGTAAAACCGGCCGACTGGTTCAGGTCATTATATGAAAAACTGGTGTTGTTAATATTATTGCCCTGCCCGAGTATACTTATTTGTAATGTATCTCTAAACATATTAAATAAGCCGCCGGCCGAATAATGATCCTGGGTGCCACCGCCTGCATAAAACTTGCCGAAGTAATTTTTTTTAAATGCCTTCTTAAACTTCAAATTAATGATTTTGTTTACCTGCGATTCGGGAATCAAATGATCGGGGTCATTTTCTCTGTCATCATAAACCTGCACCTTATCTATCATATCAACATCAAGGTTTTTGGTTGCAATGCGGTAATTGTCTTTAAAAAACTCGTGGCCGTCTGTCAATATCTTACTTACAGGTTTACCGTATATCATTACCGTTCCATCCATTTCTACTTCAACACCGGGCAGCTTTTTCAGCAGGTCTTCTACCACAGCATTGGGACGCGTTTTAAAAGCTTCGGCATTAAACTCTATCGTATCTTTACGTATAGCAATGGGCGGGCGATCGCCTTTTATGACCACTTCGCTTAATTCTTTCGAACTCATTTCAATAGCACCGAGATCAAGCGTTTCGCCCTTCTTTAAAGTAAGGTTTTTACGAAAAGGTTTATAACCCATTAGCGAAATAAAAACCCTGAGTGGTATATCGGTGGGTGGGTTATGCAACACAAAATTTCCTGATTTATCAGTTATGGTATAAGATAAAAGTAAAGATGTGGCATCTCTGATATCGAGTACGGCAACTGTGGCCCGTTCAATAGGTATTTTGGTGATTGAATCTATTACTTTGCCTTTTATACTTGCTTTATTTTGAGCAAAGCTTACAACTGTTATTAAGCACAGTGCAAACATTAATAAGTGTTTGTACATTAAGGTGATGGTTTGGTTATAAGCGTAAATATGATTAATAATAAGATTACCCAATAATTATTAACAATATTTAACAAAGGCAATTTACATTAAAATAACAAATAAACTAATATTTTAGTCTAAATTTGAATGTTTAAACACTTAATGCAATGAGCGACTATAAAATACCTGCCCAAACACGCATAGGCCATGTGCATTTAAAAGTAAGCGATTTGCAAAAATCGTTAAATTTTTATTGCGGCCTGCTGGGGTTTGATAAAATGATGCTATATGGCGATCAGGCTGCTTTTATATCGGCAGGAGGGTACCATCATCATATCGGTTTAAATACCTGGCAAAGCAAAGGCGCGCCGAGGGCACCCGAATATGCGCCGGGATTATTTCACACCGCTATATTATATCCCGAGCGTAAGGATCTGGCTACTATATTACAACGCCTGATCAATGAAAAATATCCTATAACCGGTGCCTCAGATCATGGCGTGTCCGAAGCGATATACCTGGATGATCCCGACGGAAACGGGGTCGAGTTGTATTGGGACCGGCCTAAAGAGGAATGGCCCTTAGATGCCAACGGCGAACTCACAATGTACACCCGCAGGTTGGATATGGAAGGTTTACTGGCCCTTAACGCAACCGTTTAAATTTTCAGATTTATGTCAGTTTTTTAAATAAATGTTATAATTTATGTAGTTAACTACGTATTTTTGTATGAAAATAAATAATATATGGAAATTGTGTTTAAGCCGATACATAATGAGTATTGCGACGAGGTGATCGATCTGATCCTGACCATCCAGCAAAAAGAATTTAATTTAACCATAACCATTGATGCTCAGCCCGACCTGCGGGATATTAACACCAACTACCACCAGGGAGGCGGCAACTTTTGGGGCGCCTTTGTGGGCGATGAATTAGTAGGCACAATCGCGTTAATAAACTCCGGCCGCCATATGGGTACCATCCGCAAGATGTTTGTTAAAAAAGAATATCGCGGTAAAGAGTTGGGTATAGCGCAACAATTGTTGGAGATATTACTGCAATACTGCCGGGATAAAGGTTTAAGCGATGTGTATTTAGGCACCGTGCACCAATTAAAAGCCGCGCACCGGTTTTATGAGCGTAACGGATTTACACCAATTGCTGTTCATGAGCTCCCGGCTTACTTCCCGCGCATGCTGACCGACAATATGTTTTACTACTTACATTTAAATAAACAATAAACAGTATGGGAGTAATTGACGAATCGGGCATATTGGCTATCGCGACACGGTTACAGCGTTTAAGCGAACAACTGCGCAAAGACGGTCTGCTTATTTATAAAGCACATGGTATTGATTTTGAACCAAAATGGTTCCCGGTGATGTATACGCTGCATTTAAAATCGGTTTTAAGTGTGGTTGAGGTAGCTACCGAAATTGGCTACAGCCATCCTTCAACCATAGTTTTGTTAAAGGAATTAGAAAAATTAAAACTCATCCGGTCATTAAAAGATAAGACCGACGAGCGTAAGCGCCTGGTACAATTAACTGATAAAGGCAAACAGCTGATAGAACAAATGAAACCTGTTTGGCAGGTAATGATCGACGCCGCGACGCAATTAACCCATACCCAAAACAACCTGATGAAAGCCATGGCCGAAGTAGAGGAGCAGCTTGAAATACAAAGCTTTTATCAACGCGCCAAAAGCATTATGGCCGCTAATAAATCTAAAAACTAACAGTACAATTTTCATGAGTATCACCATCAGAAACATCAAACCCGGCGATAATGTTGAACTGGCACGCATCATCCGCGAATCGCTGGTTGAGTTTGATGTACCTAAAATAGGCACCGTTTATTCTGACCCGGACACTGACCGTTTATTTGAACTTTTTGCCGAAACGCCCAACAGCTGCTATTTTGTAGTTGAAGAAGATGGAGCTATAATAGGGGGCTGCGGAGTTTACCCCACTAATGGTTTGCCTAAAGGCTATGCCGAGCTGGTAAAACTCTACTTAACAGCAGCCACCCGAGGCCGTGGCATAGGCAAAATGCTGATGCAGAAAAATTTTGAAGCTGCACAGCAATTAGGCTATACCCATTTGTATCTCGAAACTTTCCCGCAACTGGCTACAGCTGTTACTATGTACGAAAAAATGGGTTGCGTTCGTATTTCCCAACCCTTAGGCAATTCGGGGCATTTTGCCTGCACTATTTGGTTGGTGAAGGAGTTGTAGCCTTAAGGCTACAGATTGATGATTAAAGATTAAAGATTGGGCTTGTCAGTTTACTAAAAATAAGACTAACAAGCTAATCTAACCAATCTTTAATCTTCAATCACTAATCTTTAATTCCCTATCTTTGCCCCAGTATATGAGCAAAACTATAACCCCGTACCATGACGAGCAGGGCACCAAAAAACAGCAGGTGGCCGATATGTTCAACAATATATCAAAGACCTACGATTTTCTGAATCACTTCCTGTCGCTGGGTATTGATATCATCTGGCGAAAAAAAGCGATCAATGAGCTAAAGAAAGATCAACCAAAATTGATACTGGATGTAGCCACCGGCACGGGCGATTTTGCTTTCGAGGCCCTGTCTATCTTAAAGCCCGAAAAAATTATCGGTGTCGATATTTCGCAGGGCATGCTCGACATCGCGCAGCAAAAAATAGCCAAGCGCAACCTTGACGGCCAATTTGAAGTAAAACTGGGCGATTCGGAAAAATTGCCTTTCGAGGCGGGCGAGTTTGACGCGGTGACCGTAGCGTATGGTGTACGTAATTTTGAGAATTTAGAGACCGGCCTGGCCGATATTAACCGTGTTTTAAAAGCCGGTGGTAAGGCGGTGGTGCTGGAGTTTTCGAAACCGAAAGTGTTCCCGGTAAAGCAATTGTATAAATTTTATTTTAACTACATCACGCCGGGTATTGGTAAATTGTTTTCGAAAGATTCAAGAGCGTATTCTTATCTTCCCGAATCGGTAACGGCTTTCCCTGACGGGAAGGATTTTGTGGCGCTGATGGATAAGGTAGGGTTTAAACATACCAAATGCAGGCCTTTAGCGTTTGGTATTTGTTCAATTTACACAGGCATTAAATGAATAAACTTTACCTGTTAGTTTTACTATTACCATTTTGCAGCAATTGCCTGTTAGCGCAATCAGTGCCCGCATGGGCCTACGGCGCCGATCAGCGCGACCAAAGCTTTGGTTTTAGCTTTAGCTATGTGAGTAGTTATTACAAGATCAGCAAAAACGCCAACTGGCGCAAACCATTTGTTGATAATGACGGTAATAAACTCACCGACTCGTTACGAAGCATAGGCTCGCCCAATTCGCAGGGCTTCGCGGTAGGTTTTTTGAGCCGTTTCCGTTTAACCGAACACCTGGAAGCGCGTATTACCCCATCACTGGTTTTTGCCGACCGCGATCTGGACTATACCTACGATACCCCATCGCAAAACGTAAGTAAAGCCGTTCAGGCTACCATGTTTGATATCCCGCTGCTGTTAAAATTAAAATCAGACCGCATAGGCGATTTTAGGGGATATTTGCTGGGTGGTGTAAAATATTCGCAGGCTATTGGCAAGGGTAAAAGCGATGAAGGCAACTCGTTATTAGACAAACAAATTAAAAACATAAGCGGTATCACCTCGTACGAGGCCGGTATTGGCTGCGATATTTATTTTGAATACTTCAAGCTCTCGCCCGAGATAAAATTATCCAACTCATTTGGTAACGTGCTGGTGCATGAAAATCAGCCTTTTGCCAACCCTATTAATAAATTATCATTACATACTTTCATGTTTAGCCTGTACTTTGAATAGTACCTGCTTTATAAATGCATAAAATATTTTATTCCCACCGAAAAAGTATAATTTCGCAAAGGAATAATATATCGATCTATGGCTAAAATTGCATTAATTACCGGCGCCACATCAGGAATAGGTGAGGCTTGTGCAAAGCTGTTTGCACGCGAAAAATATAATTTAATACTTACCGGCCGCAGGTTAGAGCGCCTTGAAAAACTCGCCCGCGATTTAAACAATGGTTATAATGTAGAAGTTGCCGTTTGCGCCTTTGTTGTACGCGACCGCGAACAGGTGCTTACCAACCTGGACAACCTGCCCGCTCACTGGAAAAAAATTGACGTACTGGTTAACAACGCCGGGCTTAGCCAGGGGCTTGATCCTATACAAAACGGTAACCTTGACGATTGGGATACCATGATAGACACCAATGTTAAAGGCTTTTTATATGTTACCAGGGTAGTATCAAACTGGATGGTGACCAATGGCTTTGGCCATATTGTTAATATAGGCTCAATAGCCGGTAAAGAAGTTTACCCTAACGGGAATGTATATTGCGCAAGTAAATATGCTGTTGATGCTTTAAGTCAAAGTATGCGTATTGACCTGTTATCGCACGGAATAAAAGTAACCGCCATACATCCCGGCGCTGCTGAAACCGAATTTTCGGAAGTGCGTTTTCATGGCGATAAGGAACGTGCAAAAAAGGTTTACGATGGCTTTAAGCCATTAGTAGCCGAAGATGTAGCCGAAACGATATGGTTTGCTGTATCGCGCCCGGCCAATGTAAATATTAACGAAATAATTGTAATGGCTACCGCGCAAGCCAACGCCACCACATTTTACAGGAAATGATGATGTGCCGATATGCAAATGTGCAGATAAAGCAGGTTCACTCACTCATTCAATAATTCACACAATCAATAATTAATAAATGTCACTCATAGCACAAATAGACCAGGATATAAAATTAGCCATGCTGGCTAAACAGGCAGATCGTTTAAGTGGTTTGCGTGCCATAAAAGCGGCATTGCTGCTGGCAAAAACAGAAAAAGGAGCCGCCGAAGAGTTAACTTCGGAAGCGGAGATCAAGGTTTTACAAAAACTGGTAAAACAGCGTAAAGAGTCGGCCGATATTTATAAGACGCAGAACCGCGAAGATTTGTACGAAATAGAGATGGCCGAAATGCGGGTTATTGAGCCTTATTTGCCGCAGCAAATGTCGCGGTTTGAAATTGAAGGTTATTTGCAGGAGCTGATAAGCCGTATAGGTGCCACGTCCACACAGGATATGGGCAGGGTAATGGGCCTTGCAAATAAAGAACTGGCCGGTAAAGCCGATGGTAAAACCATATCAGAAGTAGTGAAGCAACTGTTGGGCTAATTTATTATACTTGCCACAAGTAAACTACTGCAGGTTTTAAAGCGTAATAAGGTTATACTGAATTTTAAAATAAAACATTTACAAATTATATATGAGTTTCGTGCTTAAAGAGGAACGCGGGTTTAGTTACATCGATGAGGGCGAAGGCGAAGTGCTGCTGCTGCTGCACGGTTTAATGGGCGGTTTAAGTAACTGGGAAGAAGTTATTGAAGAATTCAGTAAAAAATACCGGGTAATATTACCCATGCTGCCGGTTTATGAATTGCCGGTAATAACCACAGGTGTAAAAACGTTATCAAAGTATCTGCATAAGTTCATCAAGTTTAAAAAGCTGGAAAATGTTATCCTGCTGGGTAACTCGCTGGGCGGGCATGTGGGCTTAATATATGTACTGGCACATGCAGAAAAGATAAAAGCGTTGGTGTTAACCGGTAGTTCGGGTTTGTATGAAAACGCTTTTGGCGGCTCTTTCCCCCGCAGGGAAAGTATGGATTTTGTAAAAGAGAAGGTAGAATACACTTTTTACGACCCTAAAATTGCTACACCCGAATTAATTGACGAAGTTTATAAAACTGTTAATGACCGTCACAGCGTAATTAGGTTATTAGCCATGGCAAAATCGGCCATACGCCATAACATGAAAAAGGATTTGCATAAAATACATATCCCGGTAGCATTGATATGGGGCAAGAACGATAAAATTACTCCGCCGGAGGTTGCTGATGAGTTTCACCAGTTTCTGCCAAACTCGGAGTTGCACTGGATAGATAAATGCGGCCATGCGCCAATGATGGAGCACCCGCAGGAGTTTAACCGTTTGTTGAAAGGGTTTTTAGATAAAATAGGAGCATAATATGTTTGCAGTTGAACTGATAGCTGATGCCATACCACCGGTACACACTTCTGACAGTGTTCAGAAAGTGCTTGACCGCATGGTCGAGTTTCGCGTCAGGCATTTGCCGATTGTAAACGAAGAACAGTTTCTGGGCCTGCTTGCCGAAAGCGATATATTGCCCGAAACCGATAGCCAGACCCCGATAGGAGCCCTGGCGCTTTCGCTGGTTAACCCCTACGTTCGCGAAGATCAGCATGTATATGATGTAATCCGCCTGTTTTATGAGCAAAAGTTAAGCGTGGTGCCGGTGCTTGATATCAAGAAAAATTATTTAGGCATTATCCCCATTAATGCCATGAACGAATATTTTGCTACTATCACCTCTGTTTCGCAGCCGGGCGGCATTATTATACTGGATATCAACAATAAAAATAATTCACTGGCGCACATGGCCCAGATAGTCGAGTCGGACAATGCGCAGATATTAAGCTCGTACGTACGCACCTTTCCTGACTCAACCCGTATGGAAGTAACCCTGAAAGTAAACAAACAGGATATTTCAAACATACTGGCTACCTTTTTGCGGTACGAGTATGATGTAAAAGCCACATTTAATCACAGCGATCACAACGATAACTCAATGGATAGATATGATTCATTGATGAATTACCTTAATCTTTAAGTTCAGTAGCTCATTTGTTCATTAGTTTATTTGTAATGATGTTAAATACAAAGAATCTACAAAATCAAATAATCCCCTAATAAACTAATTGACTATTGAACAAATGAACTATGAAAATAGCAGTATACGGCAGGCAGTTTAACGATACATCGGCACTTCCCTTTATACAACAGGTGTTTGATAGCTTGTATCAGCACGGCGTTGAAATTTATGTTCATCATCAGCTTAATCAATACCTGGCTAGTAAAATAAATACGGTACCTTATCATGTACTTAATGCTGACGACCAGATAAAGGGTTTAATTGATCTTTTCATCACCCTGGGGGGCGATGGTACACTATTGGATATGGTTAGCGTTATCAGCGACTCGGGTGTGCCGGTAATAGGCATAAACTTTGGCAGGCTGGGGTTTTTAGCCAGCGTGAACAAAAGCGATATAGCCGCGGCCATATATGCCGTTGTCAATAAAAATTTCACTTTGGATAGCCGGGGATTGCTGAGCGTTGATTCAGAATCGGACGTGCTGGGTAAAGATAATTTTGCCCTGAATGATATCACCATTCATAAGCGCGATGATTCGGCCATGATCACTACTCACATGTCTTTAGATGGCGAGTTTTTAAACTCCTATTGGGGCGATGGTATTATTATAGCCACTTCTACAGGTTCAACTGCTTATTCGCTAAGCTGCGGCGGGCCTATTATATTTCCGCAATCAAACAGCATAGCAGTTACACCCGTGTCTCCGCATAATTTAAATGTAAGGCCCATTGTATTGCCAGATAGCAGCAGGCTGTCTTTTGAGGTAGAGTGCCGCAGCGCGAATTATCTCTTATCCTGCGATTCGAGAACGGTGCTGATTGATAAACCCATAAAGTTTGAGGTGCATAAAGCTGATTTTACACTAAATCTGGTACGTTTAAGTAATGAAAGCTATTTATCAACGTTAAGGAACAAACTATTGTGGGGGCTTGATGCACGCAATTATTAAATTTGATTGGATGGCTAAATTTTTAGCGGTTATAGGTTTACTTTTTATTTCTTATCATTTGCAGGCGCAAAGCTGGGAGGTGGGCGCTTTTGGCGGCGGTGCCGGCTATATGGGCGACCTTAATCAAACTAATCCTGTTAAAGTTTCGGGCGCGGCTGCAGGTGTATTTGTAAAACGCAACTTTAACCGTTACCTGTCGGCAAAACTGGGCTATAATTATGGTATTATACGTGGTGCGGACAGTACTTCGTCTGATCCGTCTGCCCGTACACGCAACTTAAGTTTCAGAACCTCCTTAAGCGAAATAAGCCTTACCGGCGAATTTAACTTTATGGAATATACGCCATCGGTTACGCATAATATATACACGCCTTATTTTTTTGCCGGTGTAAGTGTGGTAAATTATAATCCGCAAGCCATCTACCAAGGGCAAATCTATGATTTGCGGCCGTTACAGACAGAAGGCGAAAAGCCGTATGCCAACTCGGCCATTGCCGTGCCTTTTGGGGCTGGTATAAAATATAATATAGCGGGCAGCCTTACCCTGGCCGCCGAATTGGGTTACCGAGCCGCGTTTACCGATTATATTGATGATGTGAGCGGTACCTACGCCAACAAAGCCGGCTACTCAAATCCGGTAGCCCTGGCTTTGTCTGATCGCTCGGGTGAACGGACGGGTGTTTATACCGGCACCGCAGGTACCCAGCGAGGCGATCTGAGGCCGCGCGACACTTATTTGTTTATTGGCTTTACCATATCATACACTTTTATTACCTCTAAGTGCTATTATTAAGCGGTTTGGTATAGCTTTTTACTAACACGCTGAGGCATAATTACCTTCATTTTTGTCCACAAATCATAATAAACTTTTCTTTTCGCCCGGCATACTAAAAAAGTACAAAGGAAGTTTTACCTTTGTCACCTGAAAAAATGGGCATTAATGAGTAAAAACCCATTTAACAAACGCGCTATTTGCCCATTACAGGTTGAATATTAAGGCACGTTTAAACCCAACGGGGTTTATTGACCGGCAAAAAGGAAATGAGTTATAAGGATAAAATTGATTTGCTAAAATTACCGCACCACGTGGCTATTATTATGGATGGCAATGGCAGGTGGGCTAAAGGCAAAGGCAAATTAAGAGTATTTGGTCATACCAATGGTGTGGTATCTGTAAGGGATGTAGTGGAGGGTGGCGTTGATCTGGGCATAAAATACCTCACGTTATATACTTTCTCGTCCGAGAACTGGAACCGCCCCAAATTGGAAGTTATGGCCATTATGGAGCTCATGGTAAGCACCATCCACAAAGAAATAAAAAACTTTATGGACAAAAATGTGCGCCTTAACGCTATAGGTGACCTGGACATGCTGCCAAAAAAATGTTTTGACGAGTTAAATAACGCTATCGAAACCACAGCGGGTAACACCGGGCTGGTACTTACTTTAGCATTAAGCTATAGCTCGCGCCGCGAAATAGTGCGTGCGGCAAAAAACATTGCCATGAAGGTACAAAGCGGCGAGCTTAAGGTTGATGATATTAATGAAGAGGTTTTTGAAAGCAATTTGTACACCGGCAATATCCCTGATCCCGAATTATTGATCAGAACAAGCGGCGAATATCGCATCAGTAATTACTTGCTTTGGCAAATTGCCTATGCCGAATTGTATTTCACAAGCAAATTATGGCCCGATTTCAGAAAGGAAGACCTGTATGAAGCCATACTTGATTTTCAAAAACGCGAGCGCAGATTTGGCAAGACAAGCGAGCAGGTGAACTAAATTTTTTCTTTTAACACTTTTTAACAACTGTATAAATTATTTTTAGCCCACTAAAATATCCGAATGAATAAATTTCTGTTTACTATTCTTTTCTCAGTAATAAGTGTAGCTGCCCTGGCCCAGGTCCGATCAAATACTTCATCTTATCGTGGTTCGTCAGGAGCAATGCCATCGTCAGATACGCTGAGCTATTTAAACCCTAAGGAATATATTATTGGTGGCGTTACAGTTACAGGCACCGAGCATCTTGATAAAGATGTGTTACTGCAAATATCGAAGCTGAACAAAGGCGACAAATATACCTTTCCCGGCGAAGCTAATGCAAATGTTATAAAAACCATGTATCAGCAGCAATTGTTTGATGATGTGCAATTAAATGTGACAAAAATTAGCCAGGATACCATATACCTTGAAATAGCTATAAAAGAATTACCGCGTTTATCATCATTACGTATAACCGGTATACGCAAGGGCGAAATAGACGATGTAAAGAAAAAACTGGCTGATAAAACCGGTAAAATTGTAAACACCAACTTGTTAAGTACCACTACTGCTATTATAAAAAAGCATTTTAACGAGAAAGGATTTTCGAACGCTACAGTAACCATTAAACAAAGGCCCGACCCGGGAGATGCCGGTAGTTTAATACTTGATGTTGCCATTAATAAAGGCAAAAAGGTAATGATAAACTCCGTCACGTTTGAAGGCAATAAGGCCTTTTCGCAATCGAAGCTTAGAGGTTTCCTGTCAAAAACACGTACGCGTAAATTCTACAATATATTTGGTTCGCGTAAGTTTAAAGACGATAAATACGCCGAGGATAAGGTAAACCTTATCGAAAAAATGCAGGCCAAAGGTTATCGTGATGCCGAGCTGATAAGCGATACCGTATCAAAACATGATAATGAAACAGTTGATGTAAAGATCAAAGTTTATGAGGGCCCTAAATATTATTTCGGTAATGTAACCTGGTCTGGTAATGCCAAGTATGATAAAGATGTACTGAACC
>DATJJI010000174.1:0-15588 GCA_035492275.1 Mucilaginibacter sp. | reverse complement strand
CTCGCTGATCAAAGTAAACGAGCCGCTGATCAGGGCCTGGCTGGCAATAATAGTTGCCAGGGTGGCCAGCACCACACAGGGTATCATCAACATTTGAGGGTTGGGTACGATCTGGTAAAATGGGTTAATGCCTTTAAAGTTATAATTGGCAGGCTGCATTAATACCCAGGCTCCCTGCCCCAGGTAATTTAATACTAAAGTGGTTTTAACAAATATCCAGCTCATCTGTATGTTTTTGCGGCCGCAATGCCCCAGATCAGAGTATAGCGCTTCGGCGCCGGTTGTACACAAAAATACCGCACCTAACAGCCAAAAGCCTTTGGGATGATCTATTAGCAGCCTTGCTCCATAATAAGGGCTCAGGGCCTTAAATATGCCCGGGTCATGCACCACTTGTAACAGGCCTAAAGTGCCTATCATAAAAAACCAGGCCAGCATAACCGGGCCAAACGCCGAACCTACCACTTTGGTGCCGAATTGCTGAAAGAAAAACAACAACAGCATGATACCGATAACTATTCCTAAAATAAGATGGCTGCCCGGAATGAAAGATGATGCCAGAGCAGGCACATTGCTCAATCCCTCAATAGCCGACGTAACAGATATAGGCGGGGTAATAATACCATCGGCCAGTAAAGTACCGGCACCAATTATGGCCGGGATGGCGAGCCACTTACCATAACGCCTTACCAACGCATATAGTGAGAAAATACCACCCTCGCCTTTATTATCGGCCTGCAGGGTGATTACAATGTATTTAAAGGTAGTTTGCAGGGTGAGTGTCCAGAAGATGCAGGAGATGGAACCTAATACCAGCGCGGTATCAACTTTGCCGCCTTCGGTTAGCAGGGTTTGAAAAACGTAGAGAGGCGATGTGCCTATATCGCCAAAAATAATTCCGAGTGTGATTAATACTCCTGCTGCTGATAGTTTTTTTAAATGGGGTGTCATTTGTATGTATAATGTCTTTGTCAAAATGGGGTGCTTACCAATGCAGTGCCATAAACGGATAATTAGTACAAATGAGCTTTATATCAGCTGATTATGCAGATACAGGAAAATGAAGATGAAGAGAGTTGCCTATCATTTTGATAGGGTTTTATCAAAATGGGATAGTGCTTGAATATCCGAAATCCGGCATCAATCTAATCCGTATTCCTTTAACTTGCGATAAAGGGTAGCAATACCGATGTTTAATAGCCGGGCGGCTTCGGCGCGGTTGCCGCGGGTATGTTTTAACACACGAAGGATATGTTGTTTTTCTATCGAGGCGAGATCGAATGCAGAAGTAGTATCGTCTGCGCTGATAATACCTGCATCAAACTCCATGGGCAGCAGTGACGAGTCCAGTTCATGGCCATCGCATAATATCACGGCACGCTCAATTACATTCTTAAGTTCGCGGATGTTACCAGGCCAGTTATAGGATTCCAGCTTTTTAAGGAAGCCAGCGGTATAACCTGTTATATGTTTGTTAACCTTGATAGCGAATGTTTGTATAAAGCTTTTGGCCAGCAGGCTGATGTCCTTTTTACGCTCGCGTATAGGCGGCAGCGTAATCTGGAAAACCGATAGGCGGTAAAACAGATCAGACCTGAAAGTGCCTTTCGTTACTTCATCCTGCAGGTTGCGGTTGGTGGCTGCCAGTATGCGCACGTTCACCTGCGTGGTTTTGGTATCGCCAATTTTAATGAACTGCTGCGACTCGAGCACACGCAGCAACTTAGCTTGCAGGTCGTGGTCCAGTTCGCCTATTTCGTCTAAGAAGATGGTGCCGGTGTTGGCCTCTTCAAACAGGCCTTTCTTGTCTTTAACCGCGCCGGTGAATGAGCCTGCCCGGTGGCCAAACAACTCGCTCTCCAGCAACTCCCTGCTAAACGCGCTGCAGTTAATAGCGACAAATGGCTTGGTTTTACGCGGACTGGCCTGGTGTATGGCCTCGGCAAATACCTCTTTGCCGGTGCCGGTTTCGCCCAGCAGCAAAACGGTGGTATCGGTAACTGCCACACGCTGCGCGAGGTTAATGGCCGTGGTTATACCTTCGGATATGCCGATAATGCGCTCAAAACCAAACTTTAAATTGAGCTTGCTTTCCAGCTCCTGTACCCGGCGCTGTAGCCCGGCCTTATCCATAGCTTTGCTCACCAGCGGGATGATCTTTTCATTATCATCGCCTTTGGTAATGTAATCGAAGGCGCCGTTTTTTATGGCAGTAACGCCATCGGCTATGGTGCCGTACGCGGTTAGCACGATGACCTCAACTTCGGGGTGACTGGTTTTGATCACTTTGGCCAGTTCAACGCCGTTAATGTCGGGTAGCTTCACGTCGCTTATCACCACATCTATCGCCTCGTTATCTAAATGGCGAAGGCCCTGTTTGGCGGTGCCCGCTTCCAGTACCTCGTACCCCTCTATTTGTAAAATGCGGGCAAGCAGCTGCCGTAAACGCTCTTCGTCGTCAATAATTAACAGCCTGCCTTTTGCCTGGGTGCTCATAAGTACAAATCTGGATAATTTAATCGTGATTCAGAAACGGTAAAAAGGGGCAGAAGCGTGTGTTTCACAAAAATGTGAATCAGGTGAAACACATGAAACAGTTTTTTTAATTAATTAACTGATATATAGTGAATTAATAAATCAGGTGAAACAAAATGAAACAGTTTTCCGCAAAAAAGCCCTGCCAATTCATCATCAGCAGGGCTTTTTTTATGTTAAAAAATTTAGTCTTTGATCTCACGTATCTTGATATTTTTCCAGCCGCTTGATCCCGGGTGTTTTTGCACCGCGATTTTTCCGCCTGCAATTTTTGCAAAATCAGGGAATACTTTAGTGTTTCTGAATTTACTGCTTGCTAATGCGGCATTCCACTCGGGGCTGCCTATCTGTACATCAACAGTTTTTATGCCATTCAGCCAAAAAGTAAGGTGTCCTTTATTTTGTAACAAACGCACCTGGTTCCATTGGCCAACAGGTACCGGTTTTGAAACAGTCGAGTCGCCCAGCATATCATATAAACAGCCCGCCAGGTGAGTTTGAGGGTGGTTATCCTGAGCGTGAATATTATCAAGCACCTGCATTTCAGGGCCTGTTAAGTAAGTTTCTTTGTGTGATGGGTCTTCCTGTATGTCAAATATAATACCGCTATTGCCGCCATCGGTTATGCGCCATTGTAACTGTAATTCATAGTTGGTGTATGAGCCATCGGTCACCAGGTCGCTGCCGGCTCTATCATGCGTACGGTCATACTCAATCTGGCCATCTTTCACTATCCAGTTAGCTGCAACGGTATCGCGCAGATAGGAGTGCCAGCCTTTCAGGTCTTTACCGTCAAATAGTAATTTCCAGCCGTCTTTTTTTTCTTGCTTGGTCAGCGTGTTGTCTGGTGCCGGTTTGCCTTGTGCTAAAACAACAGCAGGCATAGCTGCACATGCTATCAGGGTTGCAAAAAGTAATTTTTTCATGTTTTGATTTAATAAAATGGTCAGGTAAAACTACAATATTTTTTTACCGGGACGTATTTTTTAATAGGCTGGTAAGTAAATAATGAGTTACAATTAGCTTTTAAAAAAAGCCATGATCATAAAATGGTACCTTTGCGCGAGTATTGAAAGTATACTTTTCCCCGTTTAATTTAAGCAAACAAGCTATCTGTCCCCTTTTTTGGCTTGCTATTAATACCGCTTTGATTTATATAAATTTTGTTAAATCTTTCGTTAAATTAAAACATTTTTCCCTACAAAAACATTACTTAACCCTATGAGTAAGATACTGAGCCGGGTTCGGTCAATAGATGCTTTTCGTGCCGTCACTATGTTCCTGATGATATTTGTGAATGATATTGACGGTATGCCTAATACGCCCGCATGGATACAACATGCCAAAATAAATGCCGACGCGCTGGGCCTTGCCGATACTATTTTTCCTGCCTTTTTGTTCATTTTAGGGCTCTCTATTCCCTTCGCTTTTCAAAACCGTATTACCCGTGGCGATTTTCACGCCCCGCTGCGCATTATTACCCGCTCGTTCGCACTTATTGTGATGGGTTTTTACTTTTCAAACATCGATAGTTATAATGAGGCGGCGGCCCTGCTACCCAGGCCCGTTTGGGAAAGCCTGCTTACATTCAGCTTCTTCTTTATCTTTTTAGATTATACCAATGATACGCCCCTGGTGAGAAAATATCTGCTGCAAGGCTTCGGCATTATTATGCTAGTTACGCTATCCATCCTATATAAAAGTAAAGCCCCCGGCCATACCGGGCTGCACTTTAGCTGGTGGGAAATTTTGGGGCTCATAGGCTGGTCGTACCTGGTGTGTGCGCTTATTTATTACTACTCAAAAGGTTATTTATGGATACAGGCCGTGGCGTGGATATTCTTCATGTTCTTTAATATCGATTTTCATTTTGGCATGCTTAACTTTTTAAACCCGCTGCGCGAGTATGTATGGCTGTCGGGCAATGGCGCCATGCAGTCGTTTACTATGGCAGGGGTTTTTGTGGCGGTGCTTTACATGCGGCTTGACGAGAAGAAGGAGCTTAAACTGCTATGGATCGGTTTATTATTAATGGCGGTGATCCTGTCCAACCTGGGTTTTATTGTCCGTTATTTTAGCGGCGGCATATCAAAAATGCGCGATACCCCATCGTGGGTATTGATCTGTACGGCCATAAGTTTGGTGGTTTACGCCTTTTTTATTTTTGTGGTCGATTTTAAAAAGAAATACAACTGGGTAAAACCCATTGAGCCGGCTGGTACCAACGCGCTTACCTGTTACGTAGTACCGGGGCTGTTTTACCCGATATATGAAATGACCAACTTCGAGTACCCCGAATACCTGAGCCAGGGAACCGGAGGCATCATCAAATGCTTGCTGTTTGCCTTAGCCATGGTATGGATAACAGGACTGTTGGAAAAGGTGAATATTAAGTTGAAGATATAGGGCCGGGGTTAGCGTAGCATTATCTTTTAACAAGTTGGCGATTACTCACCCCGCGACGCTTCGCGCGCGACCCTCTCTTCGCCTTCGGCGGAAAGAGGGTTGGGAAAATTCAAAAATTAAAAGGAATATCGAACACCGAATGATGAATTTTGAATGATGAAGTTTTAAGACTTACTTCATCATTCGAAATTGGAAATTCAATATTCGATATTCACAATCCCTCTTTACCGCTTGCGGAAGAGAGGGTGGTCCAGCGCAGCGCCGACCGGGTGAGTAATCGCCGCTTTGCATCGAAAGCCACTCTCCTTTGCAGAGTATTTAGGATAGGCTAAATCCCAAATAAAAAAAACCTTTTTCAGTATTAGTATTTTTACCTACATTTGCAGGCTAATTGTTGCTCATTGAAATCGCTAAGAAATTATTCGATTCCCTTTACTGGTTTAGCACTGGGAAAGCATCATTTTGAATATGATATTAACGATGCTTTTTTTGACGAATATGAATATTCGCTGGTAAAAAAAGCAGACCTTAAATGTAAGGTCGAACTGGAAAAACAGGAAACCATGCTGATCCTGAGCTTTCAGATCACAGGAACGGTTGATGCTACCTGCGACAGGTGTTTATCGCAATATCCGCAGGTTTTGGATATAAACGAACAACAGATAGCCAAGTTTACCGACGAGGATATCGACGAAGATGATGATATCATCACCCTGGGTAAAAATGAACATGAGATTGCGCTTGCGGGCCTGATCTACGAATATATAAATGTTGCGGTGCCGTTTATAACGGTATGCGATGATGAGGGTAACACACCCTACTGTGATAAGGAAATGCTGAACAAGTTGAATGACCTGTCGGCAAATAATGAACAAGATGAGAACCCCGACCCACGCTGGGACGCGCTCAAAAAAATTAAATAATAAAAGGAAGTTATGCCACATCCAAAACGTAAATTATCAAAATCAAGAAGAGATAAACGTAGAACTCACTACAAAGCTGAGGCTCCTACTTTAACTACTTGTAAAACTACAGGTGCTGTACATTTGCCACACAGAGCGTATACTGTTGACGGTAATGTTTACTACAACGGTAAATTACTGATAGAAAAAGCAGCAGTAGCCTAATCTCTGATTTTCTGAAATGAAGATTGGCTTAGATATTATGGGCGGAGATTACGCCCCCAAAGCAACTGTTTTAGGGGCTATCGAAGCATATAAAGTTTTAGCAGGTCATACTCTGGTGCTTATTGGCGATAAAGACCTCGCTGTGAGCATCCTTCAGGAAAACAATTTTAGTCCTGATCATTTTGAGTTTGTACATACAACCGAAGTGATAGGCATGGGCGAACACCCCACCAAAGCCGTAGTTCAAAAACCCGATTCAAGTATTAGTGTTGGTTTTCAGTTGCTGAAAGATGGTGCCATACAGGCATTTTCATCAGCAGGGAATACCGGTGCTATGCTGGTTGGCGCTATGTTTAGCGTTAAAACCATTCCGGGTGTTAGCCGCCCGGCAATAACTACTATTGTGCCCCGCTTAAAAGGCGGCATCAGCATTTTGCTTGACGTTGGCGCCAATGCCGATTGTAAGCCCGATGTACTGGTGCAGTTTGGCGTTTTAGGCAGCCTGATGGCGCAAAATGTGTATAATATTGATGCTCCCCGCGTTGCGCTGATGAATATTGGCGAAGAAGAGGAAAAAGGTAACCTGGTTAGCCAGGCCACTTATCCCCTCATGAAAGAAAGCACGCTTTTTAATTTTATAGGTAATGCCGAAGGGCGCGACCTTTTTGGCGATATGGCCGACGTATTTGTGTGCGATGGCTTTACCGGCAATATTATTTTAAAACTGGCCGAATCATTCTACATGATCACCCGCAAAAAAGGGTTGAAGGATGAGTTTTTTGACAGGTTTAATTATGAGCAATACGGCGGCAGCCCTATTTTGGGGGTTAACGCGCCGGTTGTTGTTGGCCACGGTATTTCAACGCCTGAAGCCATAAAGAATATGGTTCTTTTATCGAAAGATATGGTTGAGAGCGACCTGGTTAATAAAATAGCCACGGCCTTTCAGTAAAAAATAAAACTATGAGTAAAATTACTGCAGCTATTACAGCTGTACACGGTTATGCACCTGATTATATACTCACTAACGATGAGCTATCGCACATGGTTGATACCAATGACGAATGGATAACCACGCGCACCGGCATTAAAGAACGCCGCATACTAAAAGGCGAGGGCCTGGGCACATCTGACCTGGCCGTACCCGCGGTTACCCGCCTGCTTGAAAAACGCGGCATCGGTGCCGAAGAGATAGATCTGATCATTTTTTGTACTACCACGCCTGATATGCCTTTCCCGGCTACGGCTAATTTATTTGCACATAAAATTGGGGCCATCAACGCCTGGGGTTTTGATCTGCAAGCAGCCTGCTCGGGCTTTGTGTTTGGCTTAGCTACCGGCGCGCAGTTTATTGAAACCGGCAAACATCAAAAAGTACTGGTGGTAGGTGCCGATAAAATGTCGTCAATAGTTGATTATGAAGACAGGGCAACCTGCATTATTTTTGGCGATGGCTGCGGCGCGGCTTTATTAGAGCCCAATACCGAAGGCTATGGCGTAATTGATTCTGTTTTAAAAAGTGATGGCGCGGGTATCCCGTTCCTGCATATGAAAGCGGGCGGCTCATTAAAACCTGCCAGCCACGAAACAGTTGACGCGCGCGAGCACTATGCTTACCAGGAAGGTAAAGCCGTATTTAAATTTGCGGTAACCAATATGGCCGATGTTGCTGCCGAAGTGATGGAGCGCAATAATTTAACGTCAGACGATATTGCGTGGCTGGTGCCGCACCAGGCCAACAAACGCATCATTGACGCGACTGCCGCCCGTACCGGTGTTAGCGCGGATAAGGTTATTGTAAACATTGACCGCTACGGTAATACAACCAATGCTACTATACCCCTGTGTTTATGGGAGTGGGAAGATAAATTTAAAAAAGGCGACAACCTGATACTGGCCGCGTTTGGCGGTGGCTTTACCTGGGGCTCGCTTTACCTTAAATGGGCTTATTAATTTACAGATATGCGGATGTGTAAATATGCAGCTGCATCAATGCTTTTTTAAGAACATTACATGATAAGAATTGTTAATTTTCAACAACTTAACTAATTAAATAAATCTGCACATTTGCATAGCTGCGCATTCATGCATTAAGATTGCATATCTGCACATTATAACTAACTTAGACAAAACATTATCCAAAACCTATATTAATCTGCAACAATGGATATTAAACAAATACAAGAGCTTATACGCTTTGTTTCCAAATCAGGCGTAAACGAAGTATCAATAGAACAGAAGGACTTCAAGATCACCATTAAAACTGATCATGCGCCAACTGTTGTTACCGCAACGGTACCTGTAGCGCAAGCACCTGCTGCTGTTGCTGCACCGGCACAAGCGCCGGCTGCTGCAACCGCGGCACCTGCTGCCGAAGATACCTCACACTACGTAACCATTAAATCGCCGATGATAGGCACTTTCTACCGCTCATCATCGCCCGATAAACCGTTATTTGTAAATGTTGGCGACGAAATTTCAAGCGGAAGCGTAGTTTGTATCATCGAAGCCATGAAGTTGTTCAATGAAATTGAATCAGAAGTTTCGGGCCGTATCGTAAAAGTACTGGTTGACAACGCGTCGCCGGTAGAGTACGACCAGCCGTTATTTTTAGTAGAACCTATGTAGTATGGTTGATTAGGTGAGTGGTTGGTTAAGTGAGTAGTTAAACTTGATCAGCTCAGTCACCCCAATCAACTTTAAAAATATTTAAAGTTTGCGGTTGATTAAGTGAGTAGTTAAAACTCAATAAACTTAATCAACTCAATCAACCCAATCAACTTTAAAAAAGATGTTTAAAAAAATATTAATAGCAAATCGTGGTGAAATTGCCCTGCGGATCATCCGCACCTGTAAGGAAATGGGTATTAAAACGGTTGCTGTATATTCTACTGCCGACCGTGACAGCCTTCACGTGCGCTTTGCTGACGAGGCCGTTTGTATTGGCCCGCCGCCCAGCAGAGATTCTTATTTAAGTATCCCGAATATCATATCAGCCGCCGAGCTGACCAATGCCGACGCGATCCATCCGGGTTACGGCTTTTTATCTGAGAATGCTAAATTTTCGGCCATTTGTGCCGAGTACGGTATAAAATTCATCGGCGCCACTGCCGATCAGATCAATGCTATGGGCGATAAGGCTTCGGCTAAAGAGACCATGAAAAAAGCGGGCGTGCCTACCATTCCCGGATCAGAAGGGTTATTGACCGATGTTAAGCAAGGTATCGCTATCTCTAAAAAAATAGGCTACCCGGTAATATTAAAAGCTACTGCCGGTGGTGGTGGCCGTGGTATGCGTGTGGTTTGGAAAGATGAAGAGTTTGAAGCTGCCTGGGATTCGGCCCGTGCAGAATCGGGTGCCGCCTTTGGTAACGATGGCATGTACCTTGAAAAATATGTTGAGGACCCACGCCATATCGAAATACAGATAGTAGGCGACCAATACGGCAAAGTTTGCCATTTATCAGAACGTGATTGCTCTATACAGCGCCGTCACCAAAAACTGGTAGAGGAGGCTCCATCGCCTTTTATGACAGAAAAACTGCGTAAAAAAATGGGCGATGCCGCTATAAAAGGCGCCAAAGCTGTAAAATATGAAGGTGCCGGAACGGTAGAATTTTTGGTTGACAAGAACCGCAACTTCTACTTTATGGAGATGAACACCCGTATCCAGGTGGAACACCCGGTTACCGAAGAGGTGATCAACTTCGATCTGATCAAAGAACAGATAAAAGTGGCAGCAGGCATACCTATCTCCGGTAAAAACTATGAGCCAACCATGCACGCTATTGAGTGCCGTATCAATGCCGAAGATCCGGCAAACGGGTTCCGTCCGTCGCCTGGTAAAATAACCAATTTCCACTCGCCGGGTGGGCATGGTGTACGTATTGATACCCATGTGTACACCGGTTATACTATTCCGCCAAATTACGATTCAATGATAGCCAAGGTAATATGCGTGGCCCAAACCCGCGATGAGGCCCTGAGCACCATGCACCGTGCCTTGAGCGAATTTGTTATTGAAGGGGTAAAAACAACCATTCCGTTCCATTTACAATTATTACAGGACCCTAACTTCCGCGCAGGTAACTTTACCACGAAGTTTATGGAAACGTTTGAATATAACGGCAAATAAAACCAGCAACGCGGTAAGCACGTAATTAGCTATTCCCGGGACTAAAAAAAATGAGCGATAACAAACTGGTAAAGGCAATACAGGATAAGGGTAAAACCCTTGAAGCCGAAATGTCGTTTTTTGAGCACCTCGAGGCTTTAAGATGGCACTTGATCAGGGCGGCTGTTTCTGTATTGGTATTCGCTATAGTAGCTTTCTTCAATTTCGATTTTATTTTTAATAAGATTATTAAGGGCCCCTTTAATACTGATTTCTGGACATACCGGATGTTGTGTAAACTGAGTACCGGCATGTGCGTTACTACAATGAACGCCCAAATGATCAATACCGAAGTAGCCGGGCAATTTATGCTACAGATCAATCAATCTTTACTAATCGGTATTATTGTATCTATCCCCTATATATTATGGGAGTTATGGCGTTTTATAAAGCCCGCCCTGTTAGTTAAAGAGCGAAAAGCTGCCAGCGGTTTTGTTTTGTATGCTACCGTGCTTTTTGTTATTGGTATTTTATTTGGCTATTATATTATAGCGCCCGAATCGATACATTTTCTTCTTGCTTATTCGATAAGTCCGGATATTAAGAACCAGATCATGATCAGTTCATACGTTTCAATGGTAGCTACGATTACGCTGATATTGGGTATTGTTTTTGAGCTCCCGATGATCATCTATATACTGGCATCTTTGGGTATACTAACAGGTACTTTCATGAAAAGAACCCGCAGGTATTCAATCGTTATCCTTTTAATTGTTGGGGCTATAATCTCTCCCTCGCCCGATTTTTTAACGACCATGATCTCAACGCTGCCTTTATTTGTATTATACGAAGTAGGTATAGTTGTAGCGTCGCGCGTTGAGAAAAGGCGCGCTGCCAAACATGACGCGATCATGAACGATTAATGACCATGATAGAAGGATTAAAAATAGCCATAGGTGCCGACCATGCCGGTTTTGAATATAAAGAGGCACTGCTCACTATATTGGGTGAGAACGTAAAAGATTTCGGCACTTTTTCAAAAGATTCATGCGACTATACCGACTTTTCGCACCCCGTAGCTTCGGCGGTGGAGCGTGGTGAGTTTGATTATGGTATCCTGCTTTGCGGCAGTGCCAATGGGGTAGCCATAACTGCTAACAAACACCAGGGCATACGCGCGGCTATTTGTTATAATGAAGAAGTAACCGTACCGGCACGCAGCCATACCAATGCCAATGTGCTATGCATCCCTACTCGTTATGTTACGTTGGAGCAGGCCAAAAAAATTGTCGAAATATTTTTTAATACCGAATTTGAAGGCGGCCGCCACGCAAGGCGTGTTGATAAGATAGCCTGCTAAAATATATTGCTTATCATAATAAAGCGATGGGAACCTATCTCATCGCTTTTTTTATGTGGTAATAATTACCTAATTTTCAGCTATAATTAACTGAAAATGAAAAAATCGCTACTGATACTATCGCTATCCGGTTTAATAGCCGGTGCCCAGGCGCAGCAGAACCCCACTGCCATGAAATACGCCAAAATAATTAACGCCGATCTGGCCCGAAAACACCTGAGCATTATTGCTTCTGATGAATATGAGGGCCGCGAAACCGGCAAGCCCGGCGCCGACAAGGCCGCGCATTACATTGCCGACGAGTTTAAGTCGCTTGGCCTGCAGCCCATTGTTAACGGCTCCTACTTCTTTGATATCCCTGTGGTTGAAAGCTCGTTCACGGTAAACTTATTTACCGTAAACGGAACTGCGCTTACCAGCGGAAAAGATTTTTCTGCCATCGGCAGCATGGAAACTAAAACCATTAATGCCAACGACATTGTTTTTATAGGCTACGGCATTAGTGCCGATAATTATGATGACCTGAAAGGGGTGGACCTTGCAGGCAAGGTAGTGATGTACATCAATGGCAATGAGCCCATGATAAACGGGATATCAAAAGTTAGCGGCACCGATAAGCTGTCAGACTGGAGCACCAACCGTAATAAACGCATTCAATTTATCCAAAGTAAAAAACCGGCTTTAATACTGGCTGTAAGCCCGGCAGGATTAGCCCGCAGAGGTGGCGGTGGTGGCGGGCGCATGACCCTGAAACGCGAAACCGCCGCCGCTGTTCAGGCGCCGGTGTATAGCCTTACACCTGCCGCCGCCGACCAGCTGCTAAAAAACACAGGCAAAACCTTTGCCGAGCTTAAAGCGGCTATAGACCAAAGCGGAACACCGCAAAGTCAAACAATTAAGGCTGATATTTCAACAACTTACGCAGGTATTGAAAAACCGGTAAAGGCCGTTGATGTACTGGGCTTTTTACCGGGCAGCGATCCTAAATTAAAAGGTGAAGTGCTGGTTATTTCAGCACATTATGATCATATCGGTTTAATGCCGGCAGGTTCAAAAGATATGGTTAACAACGGTGCCGATGACGATGGATCGGGCACTACAGGTATCATGGAAATTGCCCGCGCCTTTTCGCAGGCAAAAAAGGATGGAAAGGGGCCGCGCCGAAGCATTTTGTTTTTGGGTAATGTAGGTGAAGAGAAAGGCTTGTTAGGTTCTGAATATTATACCGATCATCCGGTTATCCCGCTTGAGCGTACCATTACCAACCTGAATATTGACATGATTGGCCGCGTTGGCGACGAATATGTAGGCAAACCTGACTCTGCAAACTATGTATATGTTATCGGCTCGTCTATGTTAAGTACCGATCTGCATAAAGTTGGCGAGAAGGCTAATAACACCTATACCAAATTGGATCTGGATTATAAATATGATGACCCCAACGACCCAAACCGGTTTTACTACCGATCTGATCATTATAACTTCGCGAAGCATAATGTGCCCATCATCTTTTATTTTAATGGCGTGCACCCCGATTATCACCGCCCCGGCGATGAAGTAAGCAAGATCAACTTCCCGCTGCTGGCCAAACGTGCCCAATTGGTATTTTATACCGCCTGGGATTTGGTCAACGCCGATACACGGCCGGTTGTGGATGGAAAAAATACACGTTAACAATCAACAAAGGGCGCTAAATTTGGCGCCCTTTGTTATTTAGCACCATACCTGTAAGCGGTATCGAATATTAAGCTATCAAAAATTAAATGTAAAAACATAAATTAGCGGCATGACAAGCATTGCTGATGATTTTTTAGTTGCTGCTGAAAATAAGGCTTTTAATACCGACCATCGCCGTATAATCAATAACAATATTGGTAAATACGATACGGCTGTGGCGCGTGGCTTGTCAAGAGTTATCAACCTGGATAACGCTAAGAAAAAGGGGCATGTGATCAAGTGGAAAGTAATGGAGAACCTGGACAAAATATTGCCCGAGTTTGAAGCCAACTTTCAGCGCCGTGGCGGCAGGGTGATATGGGCCAATGATGCCGAAGAGGCCAATCGCGAGATCCTCAATATCATACAGCGTGCCGGGGCAAAAACCGTCGTAAAATCAAAATCGATGGTTACCGAAGAGATTCATTTAAATGAGTTTTTAGAAAGTAACCAGATCGAATCGCTGGAAACCGATCTGGGCGAATACATTGTGCAGCTGCTGGGGCAAAAGCCCTACCATATTGTAACGCCGGCCATGCATCTTTCAAAAGAAGATATTGCCCGGTTGTTTAATGAGCGCTTCGGTACCCCCATTGATGCTACCCCCGAACAATTAACGCTTAAAGCTCGCGAATTGCTGCGCGAAAAATATGTACAGGCCGATGTAGGCATAACCGGCGCTAATTTTTTAATAGCCGATACCGGCAGCATAGCCATCAGCGAAAACGAGGGTAATGCCAGGCTGAGCACTACCTTCCCCAAAATACATATTGCTATTGTGGGTATCGAAAAAATGATACCGTCAATAGCTGATCTTGACCTGTATTGGCCCATGCTGTCAACCCACGGTACAGGGCAAAACCTGACCGTGTATAACACCATTTTAAGCGGCCCGCGCAAAGCCGATGAAACGGATGGCCCGGAAGAGATGTATGTGATATTGCTGGATAACGGGCGCACCAACCTGCTTGCTCAAAAAGACCAGCGCCAGGGCTTATATTGTATTCGTTGCGGCGCTTGTTTAAACGCGTGCCCGGTTTATAAAAATATTGGCGGCCATACTTATGATACGCCCTACAGCGGGCCTATAGGCTCCATCATTACCCCGCACTTACGGGGCATGGACAACTTTAAACACCTGAGCTATGCTTCAAGCCTTTGCGGAAAATGCACCGAGGTTTGCCCGGTTAAAATTGATATTCATAAAATGCTGCTGCTAAACCGCCGTGACGCGGTTCGGGAAGATCTGGTAACCCGTAAAGAACGTTGGGGCTGGTCCCTCTGGCAAAAAGGGATGCTGAGCCGCAAGCTCGAAGATTTTTTTAGCGGTAGCACCAAAAATCGCCTGCTTAACCTGTTTTTCAAAAAAACCTGGGGCCATTACCGCGAAATGCCCAAAGTGGCCAAAAAATCATTCGCTGAGCTTTGGAAAGAAAAGCACCAGCCTGAAGAATAAATAATTTACAGATCGGTGTTTTTATGATTTAGGGGTAATATCAACCTTTACATCAACTGACAGCGCAGCCTTTGCATTAATAACCGAAGGGCCTGCATTGATATCCATAGTCATGTCAATATTATCGGTCATGCTGCTCAAAAACTGCTTTTTGGTATCAAAGTTCATTTTACCGGTACCGGTAGCTTTTATTTGAAGTGTCTTAGCTTTGGCTGCTTCGCTCAGGTCAATATCCATAGTTTGCAGCAGATCGAATACGGCAATGTTACCCGTAACGCTTAGTAGCTTATAAGTAGTTTTTACATTCATTTTATTGTTAGCGTCCGTTAAGCCCGGTATAGGCATGCTAAAGGGGGCTTCCTGGGTAAAAGATTCGCCTATTTTTAACGGATGATCAGGAAAGGTAATGTTATGTTGCGAATTTGCCATCATCTTAGCCATACTTGCCCGCACACTATCACTAAGTTTTTGCCCGCTGATAGAATCCAGTTCCATTTTGCCGGCAGCGGTGTAACGGCCATACATCACAATATCGGCTTTAGGCATATTACCCATAGGCATGGCATTGCCATTCATAGTAAAACTCATATCTCCCATTTTGGTGCTTATTTTAAACGGGACATCGTTGTTTTTATTCCGCGCGCCGGTTGCGCTTGTGGCTATCGTATTTACGGTTACATCCATCACCATTTCCTTAGCGTTAGTAGCCGATGCCGGCGGGGCCATGTTCATGTGCATTTTGGTGATGTTACTAAACTTGTAGGTAGTATTTGGCTCGTAAACTTGTTTAAACGTGGCTTGCTGTGCTTTAACCTGCACGGCTGTTATAAATAATGATACGATAATAGCTAAGCGTTTCATAGGGCGATGTGAT
>DATJJI010000173.1:0-4492 GCA_035492275.1 Mucilaginibacter sp. | reverse complement strand
GTATTATTATTTAGTCGCCGGATACCAGTTGCGTAGCCTTACATCAATATTTTTATCGCCGGTGTTAACCAGGGTTTTAAACACGTTTATATCCTGGCCACGGTAGTGATATGGGTAAACTGCTTTTGGTTTAAAGGCCAGTACAGCTTGCGCGGCGGTATTAACATCCATGGTATAAGGCAGATTCATGCATACAAAGGCGATATCAATATTTTTCAGCGAGCGCATTTCGGGGATATCGGCCGTATCGCCAGAAATATAGATATTTTTACCATCTATGGTTAACACATAACCATTACCCCTGCCCTTAGTATGAAACGCAGTAGCCGATTCGGGTAAATTATACATGGGTATGGCTGCAATAGCTATACCCATCTTTGTAGTTTTATCACCATTTTTTAATATCACCAGGTTCTTTTTATCGGTTTCGGGCAATTTGTCGGCCACCGCCTGCGGCACGATGATCGTGGCATTTGTCGTATTAACCGCCTCAATAGTTTTAGGGTCAAGGTGATCGCCGTGAATATCGGTTATCAGTATCATATCGGGTGCAGCAATGCCTTTAAAAACATCGGCGCCGCCGGTTGGATCAACATATATATTTTTACCGTTGTAGGTTAATACCAATGTGGCATGTACAATGGGCTGTATGGTAAGCTCGCCACCCTTTACTTTTTCATGATCAGGTTCGGCACGCTGTGCTTTTGCAAACAATAAAATTGAACATAAAAAGAAGGAAAGTACAAGTTTCAGTTTCATGGCAATGAGATTTATGGATGACGTTCGTAATTCAACGCTTAAATATATTAATATTTTTTATCGTTATGAATTATCTATAGCACAGCCATGTATGTTAATGATCGGATAAACTTGTACGTTGAATTTTTTCGAGTACCCCATTTTCATTAATAGCATACCTGGCATTTTTAGTATCGGTATCTATACGGAGTTTCGATTTAGGTTTCGGTTCGGCTTTTTTAGCACCTAATGGTATTAAAATTGAACTTAATAATAATACGACCTGTAAAGTAATGAGCAGCATCTTAATGTTTTTAGATTGATAACTATATCAACCAAAAAGAGTGCCGAAAACTGCATTTTGAGTAAAAAAGCAGTTTAATGCTCAAAAACAGTATTTATTTTATTTGAAGCATTTTACAATGCATTTAAAACGATACGGTATTTCGTTTTGAATGTCTTTTACGGCGATAAACAGGTGCCAATACGGGCTTAAACCTATTAGCACGTGCGCGAAACAGGGGAACGATGATAATAGCGACAAATGCGCAAAATACCACCAGGCTTAAAAAATACACCATAATATATCAATAACTATTACAACTGCAACTACCCAACCTAAAACCACAGCGCCCAGCGGCCTTTGCGGATAGGGGTCTTTATCTATAAATTCCATGTTATATAAGCTTTAATTTTGTGCTTATACGATACAGAATTCAGATTTGTTTCTTAAAACGTTTAGGAATAATTATAAATTTTTACTGCTGATATAGCTTTGCAGCAATTGGCGGTAACCGTCGCCTATGGGTATTTCGCGATTTTGTATGGTAAGCTGCGTTTTTTGTACTGAATCTATTTTATCTAACGCGATGATGTACGATTTATGTATCCGCATAAAGCGTACGGCGTCAAGCTTTTCTTCGATAACTTTTAAGCCTACACGGGTTATTACAATTTTGCCCGTGGTCATGTTAATACGTACATAATCTTTAAGCCCTTCAATAAACGCTATTTCATGCAGCATGATCTTAACCAGCGAATAATTTGCATTAACAAATACATGATCATCATTAATTGCAGGCATATGGGGCTTGTTTGCCTGCCCTATCATTCTGAATATATTGTGAGCCTTTTGTACCGCTTTTAAAAAGCGCGAAAATGCCACAGGTTTTAATACATAATCAACCACATCAAGTTCATAGCCATCAATGGCATGTTCTTCATAAGCGGTTACTAATATTACTAAGGGGAGTTGTTTAAGCGAGCGTAAAAACTCGAGCCCGTTAACACCGGGCATCTGTATATCTAAAAAAATAAGATCAATTTGATTTTCGCTCAACACTACCATTGCTTCGGCAGCACTGCGGCAGGCAGCCACCAAATTTAAAAACGGAATTTGCCTGATATTATCCTCCAGCAGATCAAGCGCCAGAGGTTCGTCATCTACAATTAAACAATTCATTTATCATAAGGTTGAGCAGGGTCTTTGCTTTGACCCGTGTTAACAGAAAAGGTTTAATCCGTTTTTAATTTTTTTAATGAATTAACTCGCTTCGTCGCAAAAAATTACTTTTTGATAGGAAAATATCAGGGCTACGTCTCTTTTAACATTTGTTAACAGTAAACTTTTTAAACTTAGCCACATAAATCAATGAAAAAACTTACCCCTATCCTCCTTGTATTGTTTACATTAACCTTTACGGCCAGCGCGCAGCGGGCATTTAAATCAAAGGCCCGCGTTAGCGGTTTGTATACAACAACACTTGATGTTACCCTGGACAGCCTTGCACATCAATTCCACCTGCGCATAATTTTCGACCGGAATTATATTAGTCGGTTTGACGTGGTGGCTCATTATTTTGATGAACCGCTAAAAAACGTGATCGACAAATTATGTACCGATAACGACCTGCATTATTATATCGATGCGGATCAGACCATTTACATTATTAAAGAACCGCAGGATGTAGCAGCATTAAAAAAGGCACAGAAAACTAAGCCCGACACCGTACCGGTTATACGCCCGGTAACGGGTGCTTCTCCTCACGCCATAGTTAGCCAGCCGGTCGAAAAACCAATACCGGTAGTCAAACCTAAACCCCAATCGGTAAACTTTACGGTATCGGGCCAGGTGGTTGACCAAGGGACGGGCGAATCATTACCGGCATCAGTTATAACGGTGCGTAATACTAATATAATGGCCACTGCCAACTTAGATGGTTACTTTACCATTTTAAATGTCCCTGCCGATACCTGCCACCTGGATGTTACCTATATGGGTTACCGTGGCGATACATTTCAGCTAACACACGCTAACATTAAAGACAAAATAGTCATAGGGCTGTTCGCCTCTAATAAAGCGCTCGACGAGGTTATTATTAACGATAAGCGAACTGAATCGCTCATGAGTTCAGATAAACGACGGGTAAGTGTATTGCAAATTTCGCCGCAAAAACTGGAAGAACTGCCTAATATCGGCGAAAAAGATATTTTACGATCGTTCCAGTTGATGCCTGGGGTTAGTGCCAGCAATGAATCATCATCAGGTGTGTATGTACGTGGAGGCACTCCCGATCAAAACCTGGTTTTATTTGATGGTTTTACCGTTTACCAGGTTGATCATCTTTATGGCTTCTTTAGTGCTTTTAACAGCAACGCGGTAAAAGATGTTACCTTGTACAAAGGCGGCTTCTCTGCCAAATATGGCGGGCGCCTGTCGAGCGTTACAGATATGGTGGGTAAAGAAGGTAACCGTAAAGAAGATGAGTTTGGCCTTGACCTGAGTTTGTTAAGCACTAATGCTTATGCCGAAATGCCTATCGGCGATAAATCGACCCTGCTGCTGGCCTATCGCCGCTCTTACCAGGGGCCGTTATATGATAAGATCTTTAAAAAATTTAACAGTCCGCAAGTATCCGGCGATGCAGGTGCAGGTGGTGGCTTTGGCGGCCCACCCCGTGGCGGTAATGGCGGTGGCGGTGGTTTTCGTAATGGCGGCTTTGGCGGTATTAATGTGCCTACCTCCTATTTTTACGACCTGAATGCTAAGTATACCTTCGCACCTGATAAAAAAGATATTTTTTCATGGAGCTACTACCAGGGCGATGATAACCTTGATAACAGCCGCAGCTTTTCTTTCCCTACCTTTTTTGCGGGCGGCGGCGGCCTGAACACTACTGATAAAACCACCTATGGCAATTTAGGCTCGAGTTTAAAATGGTCAAGGCAGTGGAACCCCAAGCTATATTCGAACACGCTGGTAAGTTATTCAAGCTACCACAGCGACCGTAATAACAGCACCCAGTTAACCACTACCGATACGATGTATGTGCAGCACACTACAAATAATGGCATGTTCGAATCGAACCACGTAAAGGATGCCAGCTTTAAATCGGACTGGGAATGGCAGGCACAAAACAGTTTAAAGCTGCTGTTTGGTGTTTATGCAACGCGTCAGGATGTTGGCTACACCTTTAGCCCAAATGATACCACTTTGCTTATTAATCAACAGCGGACCGCATTAACAGGGGGCGCCTATGTTGAACTGGAAGCTAATCCCAATGATAAATTGCAGATAAAACCGGGCCTGCGTACCACGTATTATAATCAAACCGGAAAGCCTTATTTTGAGCCGCGTTTATCGGCTACTTACACCGTTACCGATCAGTTTACCTTAAAAGCATCGACCGGCAGGTTTAACCAGTTTACCGATAAAGTGATCAGAGAAGATGTATTATCAGGCAGTCGTGATTTC
>DATJJI010000172.1:0-46567 GCA_035492275.1 Mucilaginibacter sp. | reverse complement strand
AACGTATTTATCTGCAAGGGCTGCATTATCAAACTGGCCAAGGTCTTCACGTAGTGTAATGTATTGCTTTAATTGCTCATGGGTGATCTTTCCTGATCTATCCAGCGCCTCGTAATAACTGATATTTTTCCCTGACGATAGATGTTTTAGAGCTTCTTGTGCCATATCGGTATATCATTTAGCATCTATCGCGTTTTTATCATCTTTATAAACAAGCTGCGCATTTTCATTCAAAAAAATGTAGGTAGGGAAAATATATGGGTTAACTATTTTACGTATAGTTCTTGAAGCAGTATCATCAAGATTCACTTTATAGCTGATGAATTTCTTGTTATATAAGTCTACCACCTCCTGCAAATCAAGGCCGCTTTTATATTTAGGAGCGTTAAGCGCAGGGGCGTTTAACATAATAAATATAGGTTTGTGTTTTTGGGCGGCTAATGTTTTAGCTTCTTCAAAAGTTTTCTGATAGTTTATTTGCTGGCTGTAGGCAAAAGTTAATTGTGCAACCGTAATTAAAAATAAGAGTGCTTTTTTCATGCGTAGGTTTATAGGCGCCTAAATATAAATGATTTTATAAACAGTAACTAAATTATTTCAAACCCGGCCCAAATAAATCTCTGTCTGGTATTGAAAGTTAACCGTGCCATTAACCTGGTATAAATAGAATAATTCCTGCAAGGACTGTAAAAAGACTGCCCCGGCTTCAGTATGCTTCGCCGGAATATAAGAGGATGAAAAAGCGCGGCCTGCTAATCCATCCATGTCAAAAACCTGTACGTTATTAAACTTTACCAGTTGGTATTTGCCGTCTTTAAAAAAGTTATTAAAATCAACATCGGTGATGTTACGATGGTTCACTTCTTTATAGTCCGATCCTTGTTGCTGCAGTAAAAGTTCATAGCTAACCGCAAACTCATCGGCATCTATCTGTCTATTGTTCCATATCAGCGCCACCAGGCCTTTGGGCTTTAGTATTCTTTTAAACTCGGCTTTGGTTTGTAACTGGTCAAACCAATGAAATGCCTGCGCGCATACAACCAGGTCAATACTGTAATCAGGCAGTGTGCTCTCTTCGGCTGTGCCATTAACCGAGTGGAAATTGGTATCGTTTTTCAACTGCTTATCGGCAGCCTCGCGCATAGGCTGGTTAGGCTCAACAGCATAAACCGTGTAACCTTTAGCTAATAACAATTGGGTGAAAATGCCTGTACCCGAGCCAACATCAGCAATTACAGAGTTGGCAGAGAGTTTTGCCTCGTGCGCTAAAAAATCAATAGCCTCATCCGGATAACTCGGGCGGTATTTGATATAGTCTTTTACCTTATTAGAGAATCGCTGGGTAGGAGCCGTCATACAAATTAAGCGCTGATAAAAAACGCGGCCTCAAACACATGGCCTACATTCAGTTTTTGTATAGCTTCTTTTTCACTGATATCAACTTGGTGGTCTACAGTATCTGCGCAGCCCAGCCAGGGCTCAATACATACAAAATCGGCACCGGGCTTCGCCCACACGCCTAAATAATTAAAATGCGGAAACTCTACCGTAAGTGTCTGGTCGTGTTTGGTGCTTTTAATGGTTACTACTCTTGAATGCAAATCTTTAAACACCAGCGCGTCGCTGTTAAACAGGTCGCGGGTTAAGAAGAGCTTATTGTTGTCTTGCATGGGCACCGGCAAAGTTTTGCCGTTAAAAAAGCCATCGGCCGATAGCTGATGAGTTTCCAGTTTCTCGGCGGTTTCAAACTCCAGGTAATAATCTTCGTATTTTTCGCCGGCATTAAAAGGCACATTAAAAGCAGGATGCCCGCCTACAGAAAAATAGATAGGTTTTTTATCATGATTAATCACCTTATAAGTTACCCGCAAGGCGTCATCTATCAGGTCATAATGAATCTGAAAATCAAATTTATAGGGATATTTAGCTAATGTTTTTTCAGAATTTGGCAAAGAGAACCAGGCCGATTGTTCGCTGGATGAGATCAGCAACAACTCGGATGTGCGGTTAAAGCCATGCCTCGCCATCTCATAAGCCGTACCATTAACCATTAACTGGTTATTAATAAGCCCGCCAACAATCGGGAATAAATTGGGCGCGTGCCAGGGCCATATAGCGGCATCGGCCTGCCATAAATGTTCAACTTTTGTGGCCTTGTTATAAAATGAGGTAAGCTCGCCGCCCTGCGCGCGGATAGTTACTTTAAAAAGATCGTTCTCTATGATCGTCATGATTTAGTTATTGGTTGTATAAGTTAACAAATATATGGTAAAGTGGTTTTTAACTTGATTTAACCTTATATTAACTAATCATCGTCATCCTTCTTTTTTTGTTCTAAAATTACAAACGCGCTTCGTTTAGGTGCCGGCATAACCGAGTTTTCGCCTTTCACATATTTCCATATTACGTCATTCAGTTCCAGGTCGGGCACCTTATCTTCATCGGCCAAGTTAAACATTGAGGAGCGGTTGCTGCTTTGGTTAACCGCTACATTCCGTTTTTCAAGGTCAACCATTGGCGCCCTGGCATTAAATACTGTAAGATCAGGCTTGCTGGTAAAGCAATCATACAACGGCATGGCCGCGGCATCATACTGGCTCATGGGTGGTAGGCCCAGTATCAGTTCGATAGTGCGTAATACACCCGAGGTAGAATACATACCATGAACGATTTCGCCGTGCTTCACATAGGGCCCGGCAACATATACCGGCGAGCGGTGTGCATCAACATGATCTGGCCCGTTCTGGGCGTCATCTTCCAAAACAAACACCACAGATTCTTTCCAGATAGGGCTTTTTGAAAGATGTTCTATCAGCAATCCTACGCCCTGGTCATTATCGGCAACGGCAGCAATGGGCGATATGGCGCCTTTTCTTTGCCCGCTGGTATGATCATTACCCATACGGATAGAGTTAAACTGCGGTACCGCGTTAACGCGTACCAGCGAATCAAAATCATGCGCCCAAATTTCTTCACGGTGCCTGTCAGTAATATTAAGATCAAAGCCCGGCGAGTTTTGGCAAACATGCCCTTGCAGCGATTTAATGTTTACTTTATCGTAAGCGGCAAACTCGCCGTAAGTACGATAACTAACACCGGCACGCTTGCAGTAATCCCATATATACCCATCGCGCGGATCGCCTATTTTGCGTTCACCTTCGCCATCGTAATTGCCGCCACGCCCCCCATAGCTAGTAGGCCAGGTTTTTTCAATAAAATCGGTAGCATAGGCAGCCATGCTCCAGTTGTGGCCATCGGCGCTTACTTCGGCATCTACATAAAAATTATCAACCAAAACAAAATTATTGGCTATAGCATGCAGGTTAGGGGTAACCTGCTGGCCAAAAATACACAAGGCGGTATCGCCGTTGCCTTTCGGCATATCGCCCAAAACCTGGTCGTAAGTGCGGTTTTCTTTGATAATATAAAATACATGTTTAATAGGCGATTTCTCGCTGCGGTTGCGCGGTATTGGGTTTCCCGCCTCGCCCTGGGCCATTTTTACCACCTTGTCATTAAAAGGCGTGTTCATGTAAACCTGTTTGGTATAAGCTTTAAGCTGATCGGCTTGCGGCTCCTTGATAAACGAAAGTGTCCCTTTAAATAAACCACCTATATATTGTTCTTTAGAATTTGTGGCACCCCTTTGATAGCCACTGTTATCAGCCTTTTTAACCGGCTGAGGCCCGTTAGGGTTAGCCATTGATATAAAACCTTTGCCATTAGCTACCAAAATAGTATTGCCCAGCGTTTTTACATTGGTAGGGTACCAGCCTACGGGAATAAAGCCCCGGCTTTGGCTGTTAACGGGTTTACTTACATCAAATACAGCCAGGCAATTATTATCAGCATTGGCAATGTATAATGTTTTTTCATCAGCCGATAATGCCAAACCGTTAGTGGTTGAGCCGGTAAGCTGAGTAGGATAGAGTGAGGTAGAAATTACCTCAGTTACTTTTTGGGTGATGGTATTAATAACTGAAACAGAATTATCATTAGCGTTAGCTACAAACAAACGATTTCCTTTTTTATTCAGCAATAACTCGTTAGGGTGATTGCCTGCTTTAATGCTGCTTAATTTTTGTGTAGCGGTATGATACAGGCTAACTTCGCCGCCACCCCAAATGGATATATATAAAATGCCCTCATCCGGCGATAATACACAACTGTAAGCCTCGGCGGGTAACTTGCTTTTTGATTTAATTTTACGGGTAGCCAGGTCAATAATGTATAATGAGCTGTCCTCCTTAGTAACGGTATATAAAAGTGTATTGCTTTTGTTAACGGCTATACCGGTTGCGCATATCTTGCTTTTTGGCCAGGGTGTAGCACCTAACTTAATGGTATCGGCTTTACCTATTTTGTTGTTTTTTATAGCAAACGCCAGTATCCAGTTATCATTACCACCCGATGCATACAGCGTTTTCTCGTCACGGCTAAAAGCCAGGCCATACCATGCTTTGCCTACTATCTTTTCGTCGAGCTGCGTTTTGCTAACCGGATCAATAAGTTGTATAGATTGCGTGCTTTGGCCATTGTTGGTTACAGCCAATAATTTGCCTGATGCGGATAACTGCATGTTTAAAGGCAGATCGCCCAAGGGTAATGCTGTGCCGGCAGGGCTAAGCTTCCATCCGTTAGGTAAGAGCACCTGCCCGGTTTGTGCTATTTTGCCTGGAGTTTGTGCTTGTAGCTGTAGTGCTGCCAATAAAATAGCGCAGCTTAATAGTAATTTCTGTTTCATGACCGTAAACTAAACCAAATCAAAAATACATATTGATTTTAGCAATGCCGATGTTTAACAGAAACTTAATATAATCCAAATTCAGACGGATAATTATTTATCCAGTTTAATCAACGATTTAATGATAGTATCTTTTTGAGCCAGGGTAAGCTTAGAATTAAATTTAAATAAGGCGTTCTCAAAATCACCATATACCGGATTAGGTATTACAATATACCGGTTGCCAAATTGCTTTTTGAGCTTATCGGTGATAATGGCCCGCGTTGTTTCTGTGGCATTGTTATCATATAGGGCATCAAAATCGGCCAGGTTATCGCCGCACAGTAATACAATATTATAATTTTTTAAAACCTGCTGCCTGCGGCTTTCTTTGCTCGAAGTATTTTTGGGTTTTAATAGTAGATGTGTTTTATCCACATTAGGTAAATTATAGCGTTTCAGGTTTTTTGTTGTACCTGACCGCTCATCTTCATCGCGGTTGGTAATATAAAAAACAGTTACTCCTTTTAACGCGGCATACTTAAAAAATGCCGGTGCGCCGGGCACGGTATCGGCAATGCCTTTAGCGGTCCATTGTTTCCATTCTTTTAAATCAAAACTTTGGTTGTTAATGGCGCGCCGGGCATCATAAGGGCTGTTGTCTAACAAGGTTTCATCAATATCGGTCACTACTGCAAAAGGTTTGGTGCCTGGTTGTTTCAGGGCGATATCTAAACGCAGCTTAGCCAGGTTATATGCCTGGAAACATAAGGCCTTATACTCGGCGGCACGTTGCTGGTATAACGATGCCCAAAGCTTACCATCATTTACAATGGATGTGTTTTGAGCGTTTGCTACTGCGGTAGTAAATAATAATCCGGATAAAAATAAAAGATGTTTCTTATACATAGCTTTCCTGTTTGATGAACGATTCCGTTACCTTAAACCTTTAAATGAATTGTTGGTTATCACTTAACAAACGAAAATAAATAAGTTATGTTTAAAAAATGCATGTTTAAACATTTTGTTTTGTAAATTTATTTCTCAATTTTAATAAACTTAAAAAAACTTACAATTATGAAAACCGCAGTATTAATTGCCCGCATCATATTGGGCCTCATCTTTGTCGTATTCGGCATTGAATTTTTCTATGATTTTATGCATGTTAAACCACCCGTAATGACGCCCACAGCATCGGCCTTTGCTGGCGGCCTGTATGGCTCAGGCTATTTTTTACAGTACCTGAAAGTGATCGAGATAATCAGCGGCTTATTTTTATTGCTTAACCGCTACACCGCGTTCTTTTTATTGGTGTTGTTGCCAATAAGCGTTAATATCTTTTTGTTCCACATCATACTGGCTCCCTACGGCGCGCCAATGGGTATAGGTATATTGGTACTGAATGTGTTTTTATGCATTGGCTATATTAAATATTACAGCAGTGTATTTACTGCGAGGCCTACGGTGTAAATCTCATCCGGCCCTCTCCAAAGGATGGGAGCCATTAATAATTATAAACGCCGGTAAATTTGCCGGCGTTTTTTGTTTGCATGCTTATTTAAATATTAGCTAAATTAGTTGCCTTACATCTACATATAAACCATATGCTGTTTACTAAACATGTAGCTATAAAGAAATCCGCTCTTTTTTTAGCTTTTTCCCTGTTTTTTATTGTTAACGCATTTGCCCAGCAAAGCCGTTCGGTTTTAAATTTCGACAAAGGCTGGCGCTTTAATTTGGGTGATATGCCCGGTGCCGAAAACGCTGTGTTTAGTGATGCAGACTGGCGTGCATTAAACCTGCCGCACGATTGGAGCATCGAAGGAAAATTCGCTAAAGAAAACCCGGCATCGCCCGAGGGCGGGGCATTGCCCGGCGGTATAGGCTGGTACCGTAAAACGTTTACCGTACCCGCAACGGCAAAAGGCAAAATAGTTTATATTGATTTTGACGGCGTATATCAAAAAAGCGATGTGTGGATAAACGGGCATCATTTGGGTTTCAGGCCTAATGGCTATATCTCCTTCCGCTATGAGCTCAGCCCTTATTTAAATTATGATAAACCAAATGTTATTGCGGTTAAGGTAGATAATTCGGCACAGCCTAATTCGCGCTGGTATTCGGGCTCAGGTATTTATCGTCACGTTTATTTAGTTACCACCGGCCGTGTGGCTATTGATCATTGGGGAACTTATGTAACCACGCCGCAGGTAAACGATCAATCGGCAAATGTTGAATTGATGGTAAAGGTCAGGAAGTATGCCGGAAAAATATCGCCTTACTCACTTAAAACTGTTGTATATAACGCGGCGGGTAAACCGGTCGATCAAAAAATAACTACCGGTATAAGCTCGGGCGATTCAATTACAACCGTAAGCCAAAGCTTTGCAATTAGTAAGCCTGAGCTGTGGTCGATGGCGCATCCATACTTGTATAAAATCGTAACACAGGTTATTCAAAACAACCAGGTTACAGATGAGTATACCACTCCCTTAGGTATCCGCTATTTTAATTTTGATATCGATAAGGGCTTCTCGTTAAACGGCAAACCGATGAAAATTTTAGGCGTTTGCGACCACTCCGATTTGGGCAGCCTTGGTTCTGTTGTTAATTATCGCGGGTTGCAGCGCCAGCTGGAAATTTTAAAGGCGATGGGGTGTAATGCCATTCGTACTTCGCATAATCCGCCTGCTCCCGAGTTGCTTGACCTTTGCGACAAAATGGGTTTTGTGGTGATGGATGAAGCCTTTGATTGCTGGGAAAAACAGAAGAAACGGTTTGATTACCACCTGTTTTTTAAAGAGTGGCACAAACGCGATCTGGAAGACCAAATACTGCGCGACCGTAACCACCCAAGCGTAATAATATGGAGCATTGGCAACGAAATACCAGGGCAAAATGATACCAGCGCCTTGCGCATAGCGCCCGAGTTGGCCGCTATTGTGCACAGCCTCGATAAAACCCGGCCGATCACTACCGCCAACGATAACCCGGATACTACCAACAAGATCATCAAATCGGGCGCGCTTGACCTGGTGGGGTATAATTATCATCAAAATGATTTTCCGAATTTCCGCAAGCGTTACCCGGGCTTGAAATTTATCGGCACAGAAACAACTTCGGCTATCGAAACAAGGGGCTATTATGATATGCCTTCGGATAGCATCCGCCGCTGGCCGTTCTCCTTAAAAAATATTAAGGATCGCCCAAAAATGAACCCGGATAACACCGTATCAGCTTATGATAATGTTTCTGTGCCATGGGGTTCAACACATGAGGAAACCTGGAAGATCATGAAGAAATATGATTTCCTGTCGGGATTTTTTATCTGGACCGGCTTTGATTATTTAGGTGAACCTACGCCATACACATGGCCGTCGCGCAGCTCGTACTTTGGTATTATTGATCTGGCAGGTTTCCCCAAAGATGCTTATTATATGTACCAAAGCGAGTGGACCAACAAGACCGTACTGCACCTATTCCCCCACTGGAACTGGGAAGCAGGAAAAACAGTGGATGTATGGGCCTACTACAATAACGCCGATGAGGTAGAGCTTTTCCTGAACGGCAAATCAATGGGAATAAAAAAGAAAACCGGCGATGACCTGCACGTAATGTGGCGCTTAACATATGAACCAGGCACGTTAAAAGCAGTATCGCGAAAGAATGGCAAAGTGGTTTTAACCAAAGAGATCCGCACAGCCGGCGCTCCTGCAAAAATTGAACTAACGGCCGATCGTAAAAATATAAAGGCTGATGGCAGCGATCTGTCATTCATTACCGCCAAAGTGCTCGATAAAGATGGCAACGTAGTGCCCAATGCCGATAACCTGATCAACTTTAAAATAAACGGCCAGGCCATCATAGCCAGCGTTGATAACGGCGACCCCGTTAGTCATGAACCATTCAAAGCAAACTATCGCAAGGCGTTTCACGGGCTGGCGTTAGCTATTGTACAAGCTAAAGAAAAAGCAGGCAGCATTACTTTTACTGCGAGTAGTAAAGGTTTGCAAGGTGCAAGTGTGGTGTTGGTGAGTAAGTGATTAATACTAATTGTCATTTCGACGAGGTACGAGGAGAAATCTTGTAAAAGCGATCCGTTTGATTGACGTTTAAGATTTCTCACTACGTTCGAAATGACAAGTACATAAAAAAAGCCTGTTTGCATTTTACAAACAGGCTTTTTTTATGTACTAACCTATTACTGGTATTGAATATAAATAGGGTAAGGCTTTTTCTTTAACACCTCTTCTGGTGTTAACATATGGTGTGGTGCCTTTTTGATGTCGTTTTTGTAGAACAGCTTAAAGCCGGTAAACTGTACAGGCTCGTTGTGAATAAAGTAGCGCCAGGTACCTTCTTTCAGGTCGGGTTCGCCCCAGCCATCCATATCCATTACCAACTGAATTTCCGGGTGCAGTTTGATGTTTTGATAGTTGGTTACCATTTTTTTGGTAAAACGGTGAACGATCAAAATTTTTGGAGGCAGGTTATATTTCTTCACCAGACCGGTTAAATAGCCCGATACATAGTTAATATCAGCAGCATCATAAGTGCCTATTTTTTTACCCGGCAGACTGCCATCTTTCATAGAAAACTCAGGGTCCATACCGAAATGCACCTGCGGCATGATCAGGTATTTCTCTAACAGCGGCAACTCGGTTTTAATGTTACTTAAGGCTACCTGTACATCTAAAAATACAATGGCGTGCGCTTTTTTAGCTAATACCAGTACGCTGTCAATTTGCTTGAATGGCATACGGTTGCGGTACTTACCGTCTTTACCAGCATTGCCGCTGGCTACTACCGCTATATAGTGCAGGGCCGGTTGTACCGGTGTTTGCGGGTCGGCTTTTTGCCAGTTTTTCACTTCACCTTTTAGTTTAGCCAGCATTTCATTTGGCGGCAGTTCGCCTAAAATGCCCATCTTTTTTGCATACAGGTTGCCATAAAAAGCAACTACGCGTTTAAATGGTAAAATAGCACCTGGTAAAGGGTATGGCGTGTTTTTAACTGGCCATTTGCCGCTGGTGTCGCCATGAGCCAGGCGTTTCATTAATGAATCATATAGTTTCTTATCTAACGGCGGGTATACCACTTTAGGGTTCGAAATGGTGTCTTGGGTAGTGGTGGTTACCGTGCTGCTGGTAGTAGCGGTCTTGGTTTGGGTGCCGTCTTTTTTAGGACTGCAGTTTGAAAAAAGACCTAAAGAAGACAGCAGTAATACTGCCGAAAGAAATATATTTTTCATTTATTATTAATTAGTTTGCTTGTGTATGATGCTGGTTTAAGTATTATATTAATCTGCACTATATCCGGCACCGTGCAAAATAACACCTTTTCTGGTACCAATATGTTTAAAATTATCAACAGTTATCGCGCCATTAACTAAAACATATTTAAAGCCTGTTGAATAAGCGTGCGGATGTTCAAAAGTCGATTCATCTTTTACCATGTTTGCATCAAACACCACTACATCGGCATACATGCCGGGCTGCAGCAGGCCGCGACCGGTTAAATGGAACTTTTGTGCAGGCAGCGAGGTCATTTTACGTATGGCATCTTCCAGGCGTATCAGTTTCTTTTCGCGAACATATTCGGCCAGTACGCGGGCGTTGCTGCCATAGCCACGCGGATGCGGTATGCCCGATCCAAACAGCCGGATGCCCGAATCAGAAGCCACCATGGTAAACGGGTATTGCATAATGTTTTCAACATCGGCTTCATTTTGACCGTGAAACACCATAGTGGCACCACCTGATTTTACAATATCCAATATGGTTTCTATCTCATCAGGAATGGTAGCCGGCCTGTCTTTCAGCAGGTTGATCTGCGCGATACTTTTACCGTTATAATTTGTATTGGAAGGGCATTCGGCAACCACGGCGTAATCAAAATGATCAAGCCCACGGCGTTTCATATCTTTGATCATTTCATCAACCGCTTTTTGATGTATTTGCGGGTCGTTTAATTTTTTTAGCACGGATGCATGGCCACCGTCTAACAGCCAGTCTGGAAGTATAACATTGAGTGTAGTGCTGCTGGCCGTATAAGGGTATTGGTCCACGGTTACATCCAGGCCCTCGGCGCGGGCGCTCTCTACCATGGCAATCATCTCGGGCGATTTATTCCAATTAGGCAACCCCACTTTAAAATGCGATATCTCTACCGGCATTTTTGCCTGGCGGCCCACATCAATGGCCTCGGCAATAGCGTCGAAAATCTTGTCGGTTTCATTGCGCATGTGCGAAGTGTATACGCCGTTATATTTGGCGGCAACTTTGGCTAAGGCCACTACCTCATCGGTTTTTGAGTAGATGCCCGGCGTATAAACTAACCCGGTCGAAAAACCAACCGCGCCGTCGCGCATGGCGCGGTCAACAATGGCTTCCATTTGTTTAAGCTGGGCGGCGTTGGGCGTTATGGCTTTTTCGCCTAAAACAGCCGAGCGCACATCGTTATGCCCAATCAGTGTGGCCACATTTACCGATAGCCTGATGCTATCCAACTGCCTGAAATATTTTTTAATGTTGATGTTCGAGCTGCCGCAGTTGCCGGTAATTACCGTGGTAACGCCGTCGTGAATAAAATTATCGGCAGTTGGGGTTTTCTTTTCATCGCCTTCAATATGGGTATGTACATCAATAAATCCGGGGGCAACAATCAGGCCGGTAGCATTAAGGATTTTGGTAGCATTATCATGCGACAGATCGCCAATTTTTATCACCTTATTTTTAGCAATGCCCACATCGCCATAAAACCAGGGATTGCCGGTACCGTCAATGATCTTCCCGTTTTTAAGGATGATATCAAAATGTTGCTGCGCGGATACGGTGGCCGATATAAAAAGCAGGAAAAGTAAAATGACTTTGCTTTTCATGGCCGATAGAATTTACTTTTTATGCTTATAAAATTTACCAAACACACCCAATGGTAATTTTACGCCCGATGTAGCCTGCAGGTACAACTCGCCAATTTCCAGGTTCTCTACTTTCGGGAAGGAGCTTTTTATCAGGTTCTCAACAATTACTGCCGAAAAGCCGAGCGAGTAGGTGTTCAATATCAGGAAATGCTCTTCAGGGTCAAGCAACTGGGTAACATCACGCATCATTTCGTTGATGTGGTCTTCCAGTTTCCATTTTTCACCGTTAGGTCCATGGCCATAAGCCGGAGGGTCTAATATAATACCGTTGTATTTTTTACCGCGTTTCAGTTCGCGCTTTACAAATTTTAGCGCGTCTTCAACTACCCAGCGTATATCTTTCAAGCCTGATAGCTCCATGTTCTCGTTACCCCAGGTAACCACTTGTTTTATCGAATCAACATGCGTGGTATCGGCCCCTGCCGCACGGGCAATGAGCGATGCGCCGCCGGTGTAGGCAAACAGGTTCAATACTTTAGGCTCGGGGGCTTTAAACTTTTTTATGTTTTGCGAGATGTAGTCCCAGTTAACCGCCTGCTCGGGGAAAATACCCAAATGCTTAAACGAGGTTAAAGCCAAACGGAATTTAATAGCCGCTTCCGGGTTTTTATATTCAATATGCCACCTGTCTGGCGTAGCCGGATTTTTCTTGATCCACTCGCCCGATGTAGCCGAGCGCCCCTTGAAACGGATATGATGTAAACGCTGCCATTCTGCCTGTGGTAATACCTTACTCCACACGGCCTGCGGCTCGGGGCGTATCAGTATTACATTGCCAAAACGTTCCAGCTTTTCAAAATCGCCGCAGTCAATCAGCTCATAGTCTTTCCAGTGGGTGGGGGTGAGGAGTTGGATCATTTAGTCAGTTTGCAGTTTTGAGTAGGCAGTTACAGTTTTATAAACGACAAAAATAAAATAAAAAGCTGAACCGTATTGGTTTAAAATATTTGGAAATAAAGAATAAAAAACTAACTTTATAGTTATGTAAACCAATTGCCTGTCACGTTATGAAAGTTATTGCCCAAATAATGATATGCGCATTTATTGCCGCACCGTTTTCTGCCATCATCGCGCAAAAATTACCCAATGTGCAACAAGTCAGTATATCCGCTCCGGCTGATGTTAAAATTGATGGAAAGCTTACCGAATGGGGTGATCAGCTGCAGGCTTATAATAAAAACGTCAATGTTTTTTATACCATAGCTAATGATGATAAAAATTTGTACCTGGTGGTGCAAACGCCCGACCCGGCACTTATTAATAAAATTTTAGGCGGAGGGGTAAGTTTTACTATCAATAAAACAGGTAAGAAAACCGAAAAAGATGCTATAAATATTACCTATCCGGTACTTAAAAAGGATAAAAAGATGTTTATTAATTTTAGCGCTGATGCAAACAAGCAAAAAATTTTAGAGGGTATAACAACACCATATTTAGCGGCAGCCGATTCGTTTGCAATGCTAAATAATAACCGGCTGGCTGAAAAATCAAAATACATTATGGTAACCGGTATAAAAGGATTAGATACGCTGATTTCGGTATATAACCAGGATGGTATTAAAGCAAAATCAATATTTAGCGACAAAATGATCTATAGCTACGAATTGGCTGTTGATTTAAAACTATTGGGATTTAATACAGACAACGCCGAAAAATTTGCTTATCATTTTGAATTACCCGGTTTAGCTACGCTTGGCTTGGGTACATTTTCTACACCTACCGGGTCAACTATAACTATTATAAGTTCTACCTTTACTCCTCCCGATCATCCGGTTCATGTTGCTGGCAACCCTAATGGATATAATATTATGACGCCTACAGATTTTTGGGGTGAATATACTTTGGCGAAAAAATAATACTGATTAACTTTAAAGCCTAAACCTAAATTGATATATGAGAAACCTGCTTTTTATACTATTATTATTTACAACTTTTGGCCTTAAGGCACAACAAACCTATTCCATCAACGGGATTGTGAATGACGATAAGGGCCAGCCATTGCCTGGGGCTACAGTGTTTTTAACCAATACAAAAATTGCCACCTCAAGTGATGTGTCGGGACATTTTGTGCTTAGCCAGCTGCCTGCGGGGCCGTACGAACTGGCGGTTAACCTGTTAGGTTTTGAGCCTTACGTACAATTGGTGAAAATTGAAAATACGCCGCTAACCATCAACATAAAATTAAAAGAAAGCAGTATAGAACTTAACGCGGTTGTAATTAACGGTAAGCCCGATCCGCACCGTAAAGAATACCTGCAATTGTTTATGGATAATTTTATCGGTAAATCACTCAATGCCAAACAGTGTAAAATTGTCAACCCCGAAGCGATAAGGTTCCATAATAACAAAAAGAATAATACACTCGAGGCAAGCGCTAACGATCTGCTGGTGATTGAAAACGAGGCGTTGGGTTACCGGGTTAAATACCTGCTTAAACGATTCGAGTATAATAACAAGTATGAGGCCTGCAATTATGTTGGCTATCCATATTTTGAAGAAATGAAAGGTACAGACGATCAGCAAAAACAATGGAAAGAAAGCCGTATGCATACCTACCTGGGCTCGTCGCGTCATTTTTTCAGGGCGATAATGAACCACACCGGTTTTGAGGAAGGATTTGCCGTATATCTGCATAAAAAGGAATGGAGTCATTCGCAGATCCAGTATCAGCAATTCGACTCGCTTTTCAGAACAGTCGGTGATACGAAAAAAATGATTACCAAATCAATAACCGGTGTTAAAGGCAAAGATACTACGCGGCTTGAACTGGCAGTGTTCTTTAAAAGTACAAAACAGCCAGCCGTTTTTTATCATTATGGTAATCCGGGAAGCATTCCGGTAAATTCACCTGTTGGACAGCAATCGTTCATGCATGTTTTTGCTGATACCATAGTTATTGATAAAGAGTTGCTGCTTAACCCTACACGCGAACTAGGGTTTTCGGGCCACTGGTCGTACTTACGTGCTGCCGATCTGCTGCCGTTGGATTATACCTATGATGCTGCAGATGAAAAGAAGAATATAGCAACGAACTGATATCACAACTTCGCTTTAGCGGCCTGCATAAATTTGCTGGCAAATACAAAATCATTCAGTTCCTTATTATCAGTATGGGCAATTTCTTTGTTGCTGCCTTCCCACCATTTTTGGCCGTTGTGCAAAAACAAAATATGTTCGCCAATACCCATTACCGAGTTCATATCGTGCGTAACAATTACGGTGGTCATCTGGTATTCTTCGGTCAGCTCGTTGATCAGATCATCGATCAGGATGGATGTTTTTGGATCGAGGCCCGAATTAGGCTCGTCCACAAATAAATATTTTGGCTGCATGGATATGGCGCGCGCTATGCCCACCCGTTTTTTCATCCCACCCGAAAGCTCGGCAGGGTATAATTTATTTCGTCCCGCCAGGTTAACGCGCTCTAAACAAAAATTGGCACGGTCCAGCTTTTCAGCATGCGTTTGTGTGGTAAATAAATTAAGCGGGAACATGATGTTTTCTTCGACTGTCATCGAATCGAACAGGGCCGAGTTTTGGAACAGCATACCAATATGTGTACGAATGGGTACTCGTTGCTCAAAGTCCATATCGGTAAAGTTTTGTCCGTCAAAAATTACCTGCCCTTTGGTAGGTTCATGCAAGCCTACAATACATTTCAACAAAGTGGTTTTACCCGAACCCGAACCGCCGATGATCAAATTATTTTTACCGGGCTGAAAATTTGCCGATATGCCTTTTAATACCTCGTTATCGCCAAATGTTTTGTAAATATCCTTTATCTCGATCATAGCATAATACGGGTTATAACCAGATCGGCAAACAGAATCATTACACAACTATACACCACACCTTTGGTTGATGACTGCCCAACCTCGAGCGCACCGCCCGAAGTGTAAAAGCCCTGGTAGGCACAAATAGAAGCAATGATAAAACCAAAAGCAACCGCCTTAACCAATGCCACTTGTACGGTTAACCCGTCAAAGCCATCACGCACACCGGTCAGGTAATCATCAGGAGTAATATCGCCTGATGCTACGCAGGCTATCCAGCCGCCTGCTATACCTAAGGTTATGGAGGCAATAACCAATAAGGGTACCATGGTCATGCTGGCAATAATTTTGGGCGATATTAAATAGCCGGGAGCGTTAACACCCATAATTTCCAGCGCATCTATCTGCTCGGTAACACGCATGGTGCCTATTTGCGAGGCAATGCTCGAACCAACGCGGCCCGCCAGTACCAATGACGATATGGTAGGGCTAAACTCCAATATGGTTGAATCACGGGCTATTTTACCGGCAATGCTCAACGGCACAAGGGGGCTGTTTAGCTGAAAAGCTACCTGTATGGTAGTGGCGGCGCCAATAAATAAGGAGATAATGGCGATAATACCTAACGAGCCAATGCCGATGGAAACCATCTCGCGCATGATCTCGTCCCAATAAACATGAAACTTTTCCGGCCGGCGGAAACTTAAGCGTAATAAAAGTAAATATCTGCCAAAACTTTCAAACATGCTGATCTATTAATCCGGTTAAAAATACTACAATTTGTTATTGTAAGCTCAAATAGATACAAATTAAGCCACATTAAGTTCTGCATCTGCCAATAAATTAAAAACCGGGAGGTAAGTTTTACCGCAGTTTTTCCACCATTCACCGAAAATTCAGCATGCCTCGCCAATCCATTAAATGCACCTGTTGAAATAAAATTTAGATTTGTTTTGTAATTCAATCAGTAGATATAGAACAAAATGAAAAACGCACTCATCACCGCAGCAACCAAAGGCATGGGCCGGGCAATAGCCATAGCATTTGCTCACGAAGGTATAAACCTGGCCATATGTTCGCGCAAGGCTGATGACCTGCTGGCTTTTAAACAAGAGCTTATCCAGATAAACCCGGCTATAAAAGTTTTTACCGCCGCAATTGATGGCAGCAAAAAAGATGAGTTACTAAAATTTGCTGCCGGGGCCGAGCAGGAGCTGGGCTTTATCAGCATCATTGTAAACAACCTGGGGCTATATGAGTACAACGGTATTTTAAATGATGACGAGGGTACTTTCGAAAGAATGATAAACACCAACCTGATGCCGGCCTACGAGTTGTACCGTTATTTCGGTAAAAAAATGATAGCCGAACGTGATGGGCACATATTTACCATTTGCTCGGTAGCCGCGCTTAACCCGGTGGTTGAGGCCGGTACCTACAGCGTAACCAAAGCTGCGCTGTTAAGCCTTACTAACACTATGCGTTTAGAAACACAGCCATACGGTATTAAAGTAACCGCCGTTATTCCCGGCTCAACTTTAACCGATTCATGGAAGGGGCAGGATGTTGATAAGAATAAAATGGTACTGCCCGAAGATGTGGCATCGGCCATTGTGAATATTTACAAAATGAGCGTTGGTGCCAACGTTGATGAAATTATTATTAAACCCGCTTACGGACAATTATAAATCACTCAAATTAAATAATTACATATTATGGAAAAGAAACTACAACGGGATACTCAGCATAAAATGATAGCAGGCGTTTGCGCCGGCTTAGCTGATTACCTGAATATGGATGTAACCCTGGTAAGAGTGCTATTTTTAGTAACACTTATATTTCATGGCTCAGGCTTGATACCTTACCTTGTTTTATGGGCGGTATTACCTAAAAAAGCTTACAGCTTTGGTGGCCCGCAGGGTTTTAACACGCCACCGCAATCATTTAATAACCCAAATGTAGATTACACCGTACCATCACAACCTTACACCGATTATAGTGTACCGCCACAATCTGTAATGCCGCCTAAAAAAGCATCGAACGCTTCAATAATTGTAGGCATAGCCCTGGTAGCATTTGGTTCATTTTTTTTGCTGGATGAGTTTGACATTATCCCCGACTGGCAGTTTGATCGCCTGTGGCCGGTTCTGTTTATCATAGGCGGTGTAGTGATGGTTTTTTCAAGAAGAAAGCAACAACCGTGGGAGAAAGCGGAATGGCATGCAACAGAGGAGCCCACTGCCGAAACTAAAACAGAAACCCCAACAGAAGATACCCCACCAACAGTTTAATAATATATTACACTAACAGAGTTACAACTCTTCAACATAAAAATAAGATCATGAGAAACGATAAAATAATCCCAGGCGTAGTACTGATAATGATAGGAGCAGTGATACTGCTAAATAACTACGGCGTCATAGCTTTTCACTGGAGCAACTTTTTTTACCTGTGGCCAATATTCATTGTAATTGGCGGTATCAACTTAATATTCGCGCATAACCGGTCGGCCTGGGCCACTGTATTAAAATTAGGTGCGATCATTGCCGGATTTGGATTAGTTGTATTCGGTAATTTTGGCGGTAGGGCCGGTTTTTGGCCGGTTTATAACTACAGTTATAACGACAATGGCAAAGATGGCGACGATGACGATAATGGCAAAAGCATTGTAAAAGTTGAAGGCAACAGCGTTTTTAACGAACCCTATGTTGCCAGTGCTAAAGTTGCCCGTTTAAACATCAGCGGTGGTGGTACCATTTATAATTTAAGTGATACTACCAACCAGCTTTTTAATGCCAATACCAAAGAATTTACCGGTAAATATGAATTTAAACATAGCGTCGAAGACTCGGTATACGTTCTTGACTTTGATATGAAAAACAATCACGGCCGTAACGGATGGCATGGCGGTAACGAAAAAACAAACTCGGCTACATTTAAGCTAAACCCAAACCCTGAATGGGAGATCAATGTAGAAACAGGCGCTACCAAGCTAAATTTTGATTTGGATAAATTCAAAATAAGGTCATTAAAACTAAGCGGCGGCGCAGCATCATTTGATGTGAAGTTGGGACAGCCACTGGCAGTTACTAATGTTATTGTTGAAACAGGTGTATCCGAGGTTAACATCAGCGTGCCGCAAAATGCAGCTTGCCATATCACAACCGATTCGGGCCTTTCATCAAACAGCTTTCCGGGCTTTACCAAAAAAGAAAATAATACATACGAAACCCCGGGATTTGACAATGCAAAGAACAAGCTGTTTATAAAAATGACCGGCGGTGTATCTTCATTTAAGGTGAACAGGTATTAACCTGTTCACCTTAAAATTTATGATGGTTTTACAATAACGTAGGATTTGGCCAGGTTATCATACCAGGCCTGCCTGTGTTCGCTAAAGGCGACAGTTAAAAAGGGGAGCCATATGGTCATAGATACCACTACTCCAAAATTACGGCCCAGCGCCCTTAAAAACGACAGGCCCTGTCCATCAATATCCACCACATTTAATTTACAGATCTGCTTACCCAGGCTTCCTTTTAATGGTGTTGCTTCAAAAATGGTGTTGTATACTAAAAACGCAATGAGCACACTCACCGAAAGTATGAACATAGAGGGAGGTACAGGCATTCCCATTTTATAATCAGTTGGCAATACCACAAACCCGGTACTGGTTTCAATATATTCAACCAACAAATACAGGGGCAGGTAATCAATAATAAATGCGAGTACACGTTTGCCAAAAGTAGCCAGGTTATCTACTGTAGGGAAGTAAATGCCCCTTGCTTCAAAATACTCGTTTAGTTCTGTTAATTCAGATGCATATTGAGGTTTATCACTTAAAGGTGTAATAATTTCGGTATGGATGCCAATATCCATTTTCAGCAGCTCATTTAAGCTAAATGGCCCGGTTTTTTCTTCCCCCTCTAACAGGTAATATTCTTCGTTCATGATGGATATAAAATACCTGCGAAAGGTAAATATTTCCTATTGAAAAATTATAGCCAAAACTTATTTCGTAATTTTGCATAAAATCATCCTGCATGAGTGCTCCTGCTATAAAAATACTACCCGGCCGTTATTGTAATTCGTTAACCGAATATTCGCGTTTTGTAACGCGCGAGGTTTTTATTGGCGATGTGCCCATGGGTGGCAATAACCCCATCCGTATACAAAGCATGACAACTACTGATACGATGGATACTATTGGCACGGTCGAGCAATCTATCAGGATGATCAATGCCGGGTGCGAGTATGTGCGTATTACCGCGCCAAGTATAAAAGAAGCACAGAATTTAGCGGAGATAAAAAAACAACTACGTCAACGCGGGTACAATACACCTTTGGTTGCCGATATTCATTTTACCCCCAACGCTGCCGAAGTTGCCGCGCGCATTGTAGAAAAAGTGCGCGTTAACCCCGGCAATTATGCCGATAAAAAGAAATTTGACCAGATAGACTATACCGACCTGGAGTACCAGGGCGAACTGGAACGAATTTATCAAAAATTTGCGCCGCTGGTAAAGGTGTGTAAAGAATATGGTACCGCCATGCGCATTGGCACTAACCACGGCTCCCTGAGCGACCGTATTATGAGCCGTTATGGCGATACGCCACAGGGGATGGTTGAGTCGGCGATGGAATTTATGCGGATGTGCGAAACGCTGAATTATTATAACCTGGTGGTTTCTATGAAATCAAGCAATCCGCAGGTAATGGTACAAGCTTACCGTCTGCTGGTTGAAACTATGGTTGCCGAAGGCATGAACTACCCGCTGCACCTTGGTGTTACCGAAGCCGGCGACGGCGAAGATGGCCGCATTAAATCGGCCGTAGGCATAGGCACCTTACTGGAAGATGGCCTTGGCGATACCGTGCGCGTGTCCCTTACCGAAGAACCAGAAGCCGAAGCCCCGGTAGCTATTGCTTTGGTTGAGCGATATGTAAAGAGAAAAACTGCCCCTCCCAAACCCTCCCCGCTGGTCAGCGGGAGGACTTTAAATGCGCAGGATAAAGTCTCTCCGCCCGCTGGCGGAGGAGATTTAGAGGGGGCTCACAACCCTTACGAATACAAAAAACGTCACACCTACGAAGCCAATGCTTTTATAGGCGGGCACATGGTGCCGCGCGTGGTAGTCGATCTGTCGAGAGCTAATTTAAAGGATGCCTCGGTGTTGAATGATGCGGGATACATTTATTCGCCATTGCTGGATAAATACAACATGGCCGATCAGTCAGTTGATTTTGTATACCTGGGCGATGCGCTACCATCATTTAACCTGCCTGCCAATTTAAAAAAGCTGTACAACTACGCCACCTGGCAAAAACTGGCCGATAAAGAACAATCGCACCCGGTATTTACGCTGAAACAATATATCGCTGCGGATACAGATCGTTCATCAGCACTAAACCTGGTGACATTAAAACCTGCCGATATTGATTCGGACGAATTTGGTTCGCTGCCTTTCAGTAATTCATTGGTGTTTATTTTAGAAACCGATGCTTTACACGGCATGGCCGACCAGCGGGAGTTCTTTTTTAAAATGGAAGAACTGGAATTAGAGATACCGGTGATCATAAAACGATCTTATGGCCCCACCCAACCCTCCCCGGAAGGGAGGGCTTTAAACGCGCAGGATAAAGTCTCCCCAACCGGGGGAGATTTAGAGGGGGCCATTACACTCTTACAACTCTATGCCGCCACCGATCTCGGCGCTTTACTCATTGATGGTTTTGGCGATGGTATTTGGATAGATGCCCCCGAAGTTGATACGAAAATAATTACCTCAACCGCGTTTGGTATTTTGCAGGCCACCCGTTCCCGCATCTCAAAAACTGAATATATATCATGCCCAAGCTGCGGCCGTACGTTGTTTGATCTGATGGTGACTACCCAGATGATCCGCAGCCGTACCAGCCATTTAAAAGGCCTAAAAATTGGTATTATGGGCTGCATAGTAAACGGCCCCGGCGAAATGGCCGATGCCGATTACGGCTATGTAGGCTCGGGCACCGATAAGGTTACACTGTATCGCGGTAAGGAAGCTGTAAAGAAAAACATTAATTCAGCAAACGCGTTGGATGAACTCATCAATATCATCCGTGAAGATGGTAATTGGATAGAAGCGGTTTAATTTTATTCCCCTTTTGTCATTTCGACCAGCGGGAGAAATCTTATCCGCCCTGCACCTGGTCGCTTGTATAAGATTTCTCTCTGTCGTTCGAAATGACAATTTGTTTTAAGTTAATGTCAACTATTCTTCATCACCAATTTTTAATCTTCTATCTCTAATCTTCACCCATCATTTTACAAATTTTAAAACTCTGCCACCCTTATTTGGTTTGACTTTTAAAACAGGCAAACATCATGGCAAAAAACGTAGCCGACCAACTGGTCGAAATGTTGGTTAACAACGGTATTAAAAGAATTTACGCCGTAACCGGCGATAGCTTAAACGAGGTGAATGATGCCGTTAGGCGCGAGGGCAGTATTCAATGGGTTCATGTCCGGCATGAAGAAGCAGGTGCTTTTGCCGCCAGTGCCGAAGCCCAGCTAAACGGTTTTGCCTGTTGTGCAGGCAGCAGCGGCCCCGGTCATGTACATTTAATTAATGGTTTGTATGATGCCCACCGGTCGGGCGCTCCGGTAATTGCCATCGCGTCGACCATCATGAGTAATGAATTTGGCACCGAATATTTTCAGGAAACTAATACCACTAAGCTTTTTGATGATTGCAGCTACTATAACCAGATTGCTACTACTTCGGCGCAGTTTCCACGCATGCTGCAGGCCGCGATACAAAACGCACTGCATAAAAAAGGCGTAGCGGTAATTGGCTTGCCCGGCGATCTGACAAAAATGGATGCCGAAGATGGTGTTTCATCCATACAAAATTATAATCCTGTGCCTGAAATTAAACCTTCGGCTGCGGATTTACAGCAGTTGGCCGCTTTGATAGATAAGCACCAAAAGATCACCCTGTTTTGCGGTATTGGCGCTGCTGACGCGCATGATGAGGTAGTAGCCTTATCAAACAAATTACATGCTACGGTTGGCTATTCGTTTAAAGGGAAAATGAGCATTCAATATGATAACCCTAACGAAGTTGGCATGACGGGTTTGCTGGGCCTTCCATCAGCCTACCATAGCATGCATGAGTGCGATCTGTTAATCCTTTTAGGCACAGATTTTCCGTATGCGCAATTTATGCCCCCAAAATGTAAAATTGTACAAATAGATATTAAGCCCGAACGTTTGGGCCGCCGCGCCAAAGTGGATGTAGGTTTATGCGGGTCGATAAAAGATACTTTAGCAGCTTTATTACCCTTAGTAGCGCAAAAAAAGGACGATAGCTTTTTAAAGGCACAGTTAGAATTTTACGGTAAGGTTAAGCAACAACTACAAAGTTATGTAGATGACGGCGGCACACCCGATAATATTCACCCCGAAATGGTGGCAGGTGTATTAAACGAGCTGGCAACCGACGATGCCATTTTTACGGTGGATACCGGTATGTCGTGCGTATGGGGCGCGCGATATATTGACGCTACCGGTCAGCGAAAAATGCTGGGTTCATTTAATCATGGATCAATGGCTAATGCTATGCCAATGGCTATTGGTGCCTCGCTGGCCTGCCCCGGCAAGCAGGTAATTGCCATGTGCGGCGATGGTGGCATTTCGATGCTGCTGGGCGATCTGGCTACCATTGTTCAATACAAGTTGCCGGTTAAGATCATTGTATTTAATAACCGATCATTAGGTATGGTAAAGCTGGAGATGGAAGTAGCCGGCTTGCCCGACTGGCAAACAGATATGTATAATCCCGATTTTGCTTTGGTGGCACAGGCCATGGGCATAAAAGGCATTACCGTAAATGATCCCCAAAATGTAAAACAGGCCATACAGGAAGCCCTGCAGCACCAGGGCCCGGTACTGGTAAACATCATGACCGACCCCAACGCGCTGGCCATGCCGCCAAAAATTGAATTTGAACAGGTAAAAGGAATGGCCTTATCCATGACCAAACTGGTGCTAAACGGAAGGATGGAAGAAGTTCTGGATACCGTCAGATCAAACTATAAGCATTTGAAGGATGTTTTATAGAGTAGTTGGCACTTCTCAGTAGGCAGTTGGCAAATGAATCTCTGCCAACTGCAAACCGCCTATTGCTAACTGAAATCAGCTCATATACTTAATCCACCAATTTGAACTGTATGGTCCGCTAACTTCGGTAGGTTTACCCGGTTCGGGTAAAAACAGTTTTATTTTCTTTTCGATGGCGTATTTTTCTAACAGCACAATAGGCTCGAACCAATCGTGCAGGGCCAGGTTAAAAGTGCCCCAATGTATAGGCATCATCAGTTTGCCTTTTAGCGCCAGGTGCGCGTTCGATGCATGGTCGGGGCCCATGTGTATGTCGGGCCAGTATTCGCCATAAGCGCCAATTTCCAGTATGGTCAGATCGAATGGTCCAAAGGCTTCACCTATATCCGCAAAACCGGGGAACCAACCCGAGTCGGCCCCGAAAAATATATTGTGCTTGCTGCCTTTTATTACGAATGACGACCATAAAGTTTCGTTACGGCCAATTATTCCGCGACCCGAAAAATGCCGGGATGGGGTAGCGGTAATTACGCAGTCATGATCTATCATCACGCTGTCGCCCCAGTCTAATTCGGTGATATAGTTTTTAACGATCCCCCATTTTTCCAAATGCTTACTTACCCCTAACGAGCAATAAAATGGCACGGTACTGCCGGCAAAAAACTCAATGGTAGCTTTATCTAAATGGTCATAATGGTCGTGCGAAATAATGATGGCATCCAGCGGCGGCAGTTCGCTGAGTTTTACAGGAGGATCAAAAAAGCGTTTCGGCCCCATCCATTGCACAAATGATACACGCTGGCTCCAAACCGGGTCGGTTAATATGGTGCGCCCGTCAATCTCAATTAACAAGCTTGAATGCCCCACCCAGGTAATGCGCAGGCCGTTTTCGGGTGGTGTTTGGTAGATAGATGTGTCGGTTTTAAACGGTCCCAATGTTTTATGGGGTACTACTTCGGCTTTATTGGTAGCATAAGCCTGCAATATGGGTATCATCTTGCTAAATCCCGCCTCGTCTGTTGGTATCGGGTTTAAAAATTTCTTACCTTTTTTTTGAGATCCTGCTAAATTCATGCGTTTAATCGAGCGAATATAACACACGATGTGCGGGGATGTTCTTGTTCATTTTAACTATTATTCAAAAAGCTGATAGTCAGCCGGCAAAATTCAAGCAAATGTTCCGGGAGTACGCTTTCAGTGTAAGGATGTAAGCCGCCAAAAGTATGATCGCCGCCCTTAATAATTTCGAAACCGGCATCAGGCTGTGCTTTTCTTAATTGTTTAGCATGGCTTAATGGTACGGTCTTATCTTCATCGCCATGAATAATAAGCCACGGCTGGGTAATTTGCGCAGCCTTTGCTAAAATATCCAGCCTGCCGGGATGATTAGCCAGGTCATCAAGCAAGGTGGCCTTTAATGGCATCTGCTGATTGGTGCGACTGTTCAGCATATATAAAATGCCTTGCAGGCGCCATTGCGCTTCGGCCTCTTTGGGCCAAAGGTTATGAAAACTGGATATAGATGCCATGGTCACCAGCTTTTTTACCCGCTTATCTTCGGCAGTTTTAATAATGCTGATGCCGCCACCCATACTGTGGCCAATTAAATATACGCCTTGTGTGGGTGGCAGGGTAGTACCGTTGCAAGCAAAGTCGATCACCGTTTTCAGGTCATCCAATTCAATCGAAAATGTATTGTCCGCAAAAGCTATCAGGTCCACAAAATCAACCGGGCTGGCAGGCGTAGTGCCGTTGTGGCTAAAATTAAACTTTAAAAAACGGAAGCCATTTTCAACAAAATGCCGGGCCAGCAGGTTATGCGTGCCCCAGTCTTTAAACCCTTTAAAGCCATGCGCGAAAATGATGAGCGGTGCATCGCGCTGCGTATCGTCATAGGTAAGGTCCATTAACATGCCCCGGCCTTTGGCGCCGGGTAGGGTGAAAATATCTTTTTTGATCATGGCGTAAGTATTCAATATTACTACAATGCCGTATAGTAACCAAATTTACGGGTAAGTATATTTCTCAGCCCGCACATACCACCAGGCCCACAACATCAACACCGGCTGCAAAGCCAGCCGCCCCCAGGCAATTAATGGTGTAACGGTTAATGAGCCTAACTGCAATGGCGCGTCAATTACCATTTGAATATGCACCGGTAAAAAGGCTATCAGCATTAAAATAATACCCCGTGCGGCCCATGAACGGGTGGCTTTAAAGACGAGCATCAATCCGAATAAAATTTCAAAGATTCCGGCCAGCACATTTACCAATTTGGGCGCGGGTATATAACGCGGAATTATGCGGATGTACGATCCCGGTTCCCTGAAATGATTAACACCTGCGTACAAGTAGCCAATTATGAGAATAAACAGACTGATGTTTTTTAACAATTTCATAATTTCGCCTTCGTTTTTCAGGGTTTACTTACGTTTTTTACTGAAAAACAGTTGTTTAAATAACAATCAGCAGGTTATTTATAACCGTTCTAAATTCAACGGTATGACAAAGTGTTGACATTGGTTCTGCTTAAGGATGCTATTTTTGTTGGGTCAAATTTAAAAATGCTTTGAAGTATCTAAAGGTAATAGCTTTTACACACAAACAGATCGAGCTGAAGGAATTGGGTAAATTGGTGATCTGCCAGGAAAACCTTACTGATAAGCTGGAGCAGGTTAAAGCCCAATTTGGCATCACCGAGATATTCTATCTGTCAACCTGTAACCGTGTGGAGTTTGTGATGACAACCCCGCATGAAGTTGACAAAGCATTTGCACAAAATTTTATTGAAGCATTAAACATTGGCCTTTGCTCGCATTACATGGGCACCTTTGTTGAAGCCGCATCGATATATCAGGGGCATGACGCGTTAAACCATTTACTGCGAATGTCGTGCTCACTGGAAAGTCTGATAGTTGGAGAGAAAGAGATACTGGCCCAGCTGCGAAAGGCTTATGAGCATTGCCGCGAAGCAGGCCTCACAGGCGACGGCCTGCGAATGGTCATGAACTGTGCGGTAAAAACAGCAAAAGAAGTTTATACCCACACCAATATCTCCAAAAACGCCATCTCGGTAGTATCGCTGGCCTACCGCAAGCTAAAAGACCTTAAGCTTTGTAACAACGCCCGGGTACTGATCATCGGCGCAGGCGAAACCAACCGCACCATCTCTAAATATCTTCAAAAACATAAATTTTCAAACTTCGCGGTATTTAACCGTACACTGGCCAAAGCACAGCAACTGGCGGTTGATCTGAACGGAGAAGCCTTTACTTTAGAAGGTTTAAAAACATACAACCAGGGTTTTGATGTAATTATTACCTGTACCTCGGCAACCGAGCCTATCATTACCCCCGAAATTTACACCTCGCTGCTAAACGGCGAAACCAACAAAAAAACCATCGTCGATTTGGCTATACCAAATGATACCGCTCCCGAGGTTTTAGAGCAGTTCCCGGTTAACTTTATCGAAGTATGTTCATTGAACGAGGTTGCCAAACGCAACCTGCAGGAGCGCTACCAGGAGCTTACCCATGCCGAAGCTATTATTGAAGAAAATATAGCAGAGTTTTTAACCATGCAGAAGCAGCGCCGCATTGAGCTGGCTATGCGCCAGGTGCCCGAAAAAATAAAGGAGATACGCAACACCGCCATTAACAGCGTATTTGCCGACGAGGTACAAGGCATGGACCAGCAATCGCGCGAACTCCTGGAACGTGTAATTAACTACATGGAGAAAAAATATATTAGCGTACCTATGGTAATGGCTAAAGATATTCTGATCAATAGCGGTAATTAAATTCCCAAGATTTCCTTTCAAGTGAATTATCACATTTAAATATGTGATAGCAATCATTGCGTTCACTTCATTTAATCTACTTTAATTCTAAAAAAGAATGTCATTTCGATAGAGCCAGGGCGAAACAGTGGGTGAGAGCGAAAGAGAAATCTTATACGCCCTGCATCTCATCGCTCGTATAAGATTTCTCTCTGCGTTCGAAATGACAAGCGAGAAAAATTATTTTCAAATAAATTTGCGCAACCAATTAGTTGCGCTTATATTTGCAACCAATCAGTTGCAAGTTATATGAATCACGACATTTTCAAAGCCATTGCCGATCCAACCCGCCGGGCCATACTTACGTTGCTGGCGGTGCAGGCTATGACCCCTAACGCCATTGCCGGGCATTTTGACAGTACCCGCCAGGCGGTATCAAAACACATACAGGTTTTGGTTGACTGCGACGCGGTAAAACAACAACAAACCGGCCGCGAAATTTATTATCACTTTAACGCACAAAAAATGAAAGAAGTAGACCAATGGCTCGAACCCTTCCGCAAATTATGGGACAACCGCTTTAACCAGTTAGACGACATATTAAAAGATCTTTAAAACAAACACATCATGACAAATAACACCATCATCACCAAAGATCTTCCGAACAGGAAGATAAACGTTACCCGCCCCTTTGCCGCTACGGTAGACAAAGTATGGAAAGCATTTACCGACAGCACCGTATTAGACCAATGGTGGGCGCCACGCCCATGGCGCGCCGAAACCAAAACCATGAACTTTACCGAAGGCGGCTACTGGCTGTACTGCATGATTAGTCCCGAAGGCGATCAAAAAGCCTGGTGTAAGGTTAGTTTTCATACCATAGTGCCAGGGCAAAGCTTTACCTCGACTGCCAATTTTTGCGATGAAGACGGTAACATCAACGAGGATTTCCCGGCCATGCACTGGTTGGTTAAATTTGAAGCAACCGCCACTGGCGCGCAGGTTGTGGTCGATATATCATTTGATAATGATGCCGACATGAATAAAATAGTAGAAATGGGTTTCGAAGGCGGCTTCACCATGGCACTCGGCAATTTGGACGAATTGTTTGCAGCATAAACAATCCAAACACAATAAACTTAACGGCAAGCCACCCCAAAAGGGCGGCTTTTTTATTGTTAACAGAAATCTGCTATTTTTACTCAACATAAAATTGCTCACATGTTTGAAACCGTAACTGTAGACGAGGCGATTGCACGGGGTAGACGTATGCTCACCTATCCGTCGTTAGTAATATTTTTCGGGGGGTGGATTTTGTTTATTTACCTGGCTGTTAAAACCATTGTTTCCTTTTGGTTTTTAGTGTTAGGCTTTGTACCTGCAGGATTACTGGCATGGCTATACTGGAGTATAATGGTTACCCACTGGCGGTTGTGGGCGTTTGAAAACGTACGCAACGTACATGAACTGCAAAAACGCGCCGTTAAAAAGCAATTATTAGCCAAAGACGGCAAATTCATCCAGAAAACCGAAATATGGTCTGCCGATCAAAAAGCGAAATGGGAATCACTGCAGGATAAATTTAAACAGGATGACGTATTTAATGATGACTATAATGTGCCGCCCGAAACAGTTATCCATTACTCAAAAACCAAAGCTTTTTTTGCACTTAGCATAGGTTTGGTTTTTGTTGCAGGTGGATGCTGGTTATTTTTCACGCAGGAGGATTCACACTTTTCAGCAATAGCCGGGTTTTTAATAGGCGGCTTTTTGTTTGTGATGGGTTTAAAACATTACCTGAACCATCAGCCACAGGTTATTTTAAGTAACGATGGCGTGCAATTGGTCAATACACCATTTTATAGCTGGGGTCAGGTTACTGATGAAGATACCGAACTGGTACGTCGCGGTAAAAGCAGTACCATGTATTTAAAATACACCTGCCCCGAAGGCGATAAGCGTATTGAAATAAATGAGCTTGAAGTGAGTTCATCGGCTATCGAAAACCTGCTGCGTGTATACCGGGGCCGCTACACCCAGGCACATGAACAAAACCGGAAACCATAAAAAAAGGCAAGACCATATTGGCCTTACCTTCAGGTGATTGTTTTTCGCAGGTATTATTGTAGGGTTGACAGCCATAAAGATAAGGCTGCCCGGCTTTTAAACCTTGAGTATTTGTACGCTATTTTAAAAACAGGTATTTATACGTATGCTTTTTCTTTGTTTTTCGTAACCGCATTATTGGTTATCAATTATTTGCGTAAAACCGTGCGGAAAGCTTATTTGCTCAAATGGTGCTTTTTTAGTCTTGTTCACCTCGATTTGTATACCTACCGGTAGGTATTTACGCTGAAAAATATCCTTTATATTTTTAACCTGAACAATATTAAGCCATTTATGAAACAGCTATTTACCCTTTTATTGATATTACTGGCAGGCAAGGCAGCATCAGCACAAACAACCGACCAAAACAACACGTTGAGTGCCGACAGGCCAATTATTGGCTGCCCCATACAACAGCCAACGGTAAAGAACGGAGCAAAGCCCGATCCGGCATTGTTGAAAAAATTGATTCAATGCAGCAAAGGCGAGCAGGCCGCGTCAAAAGGTTATGACGGTGCCGTAACGGTTGAAGTTGCCAGCGTACAGGTGGGCACCCCGCGCCGCTGGAGCAACCTGTTGGATATGGGCAGCGGCGCCACCGCACAAACTATAGTATATCCGGTGAAAGCGGTTTATACCGTAAAAACATTTTACCGCACACGTACCTGGTATTCCGAAAACTGGGTTAGGGTAATCAACTTTTACGTAAACGCCTTCGGCGAGTGGGCATCAGGATCAGAAGAGGGGATAAAAATGGGGACACAAAGGGAAGTGCCGAGGTAACAAGTTTCGTACTGTTTCGTTGCAGGAAGGTATAAAACGCTTTCCGGGCGCTTACGCACAGGCTTTCCCCGCTATGGCCGCGGAGGCCTTTGTTCTTTTCCTTGATGAAAAGAACCAAAAACTGAGCGTAGCGATCTCATGAACACCTTAAAAAAAACAAACAACAGGTGAATAATCATTCAGCCAAAATGCTGCTGCCGCCGCACAAGGGCCTTTGCCCTGCAAAGCAGGTAAAACCACGGGCTACGGCCTTTTGCGGCTACGCGCTATCCCATCCCTGCAAAATTCCTGATGCCCCTGCAACCGCACAAGGCCATCAATTTTACCTGCTTTCATCCGAAGCTGTTCGGCTGACGGATGTGCACAAAACTTACTTACTGCTAAATAATTGCATTCAAAAAAAGCGGGTAAAGGCCTCGTCAGGGCGCCGAGCCAAGGAGTTTTGCCTTGTGGGCTGTAGGAATCGGCCTGACTTGATCTTTGGTTACTTTGGATCAAGCCAAAGTGACAAAGCCTCCGCGGCTACTGAGCGGGGCAAGGTATGTGTGTGAAGGGCCTGGAACGCGTTCAATCGTAGACAAACTAAAGGAGTGTTAGCAAGTGAAAAGATTGGTTCGCTTTTCGTAATTACGTGAATGGAAAATTGTTTCAATTCTCACAATCACACATTAAAAACCTACCCACATCTACCCATTACCTTGTCACCCCATTTTCATAACATGAATTAATACTGTAATCATCCCCATAAAAAATTAAATTTGCGGAAGTAAAACAATTATCTCTTTTGGAACGAACATTAATTATAGGTACACGTGGTAGCGAACTGGCGCTATGGCAGGCAAATTTTGTTAAGGATAGCCTGGCAAAAAATAATATTAACGCCGAGTTAAAGATCATTAAAACCCAGGGCGACCGCATACTTAATTTGAGTTTTGACAAACTGGAAGGCAAAGGCTTTTTTACTAAAGAGCTTGAAGAAGAACTTTTGGCAGGTACTATTGACCTTGCGGTACACTCGCACAAAGACCTGCCTACCGAAAACCCTCCGGGACTCATCATCGCGGCAGTATCAGAACGGGAAGACCCGTCTGAACTGCTGTTGATCTTGAAAGATTGTGTGGATGTAAAACAAAAACTGTCGGTTAAGTTTGGCGGCATTGTGGGCACTTCATCCAATCGCCGTAAAGCACAATTACTGGCTTATCGCCCCGACCTTGAAATTGAAGACTTACGCGGCAATGTACCCACCCGCATAGGCAAACTGCGCGACGAGAAGTACGATGCCATTATGATAGCCAAAGCAGGTGTTGTAAGGCTGGGTATTGACCTCACCGAGTTTCATGTAGAAGAATTAACCCCCAACGAAATTATACCCGCGCCTGCGCAAGGTGTGTTAGCTATTCAGATCCGCGAAAACGATGCTGAATTGTTTGAGGCATTACAGGTATTAAATCACCCCAATGTTGCCGAAGAGCTGGACGTTGAGCGTACGGTTTTAAAATTATTTGGCGGCGGTTGCCATTTGCCGCTGGGCTGCTATTGCCGCCGCGAAGATGGCATGTACCAGGTATTTACTTCAAAGGCTGATGAAGGCGATGAGTTTCCTGACCGTTTGTTTTTAGAGGCGACAGAAACTACTGGCCTTGCTGAAAAAATTGTTGCGCGTTTTGATAAGGCGCGTAAACTGCCCGTAAGTGTATTTATATCGCGCGAAATATCTGAGCAAAGTTATTTCAGGAAAGCATTGGCCAAGCACAATATCGAGATCGATGCACGGTCATTGATCCGCACGGTACCGATAATCACCAAGCTTGATCCCTATATATTAAAACATATCGACTGGATATTTTTCTCGAGCAAAAACGCGGTCGAATATTTCTTTAACCTGGAACCGCTTTTGCCTAAAGATGTATTGTTTGGGGTGATGGGTGCCGGATCGGAAGAAATGCTGCGCCGTAAAGGGCACTTTGCCCGTTATACTGGTGTAGGGGTTGATCCGGTTGAAGTAGCCGAAGAATTTGCTAAACTGGCTAATGGTACCACGGTACTGTTCCCGGGAGCGGAGGATTCATTGAAAAGCATACAGAAAGGCTTATCCGCCGATACAAAAATTATCGACCTGCCTATATATGAAACCGTGCTGGAGGATGACGTAGAAGCATCGGGTGCCGAAGTACTGGTATTTACCAGCCCATCAAACGTGGATGCTTATTTTGCTGATAATTTAATGGACCCGTATCAAAAAGTTATTGCCATCGGCAGATCGACCGGCAAAAAATTTGAAGATATGGGCGTACAATACGCACTGCCTTTCTCGCCCGACGAAGTTGGACTTGCCGAGGCGGTGTTTGGAATATAAGATAGACAATAGTCGATGGTCGATAGTCCATAGACTTTAAACAGTAAGAATATAACCATGGACTATCGACCATGGCCTATGGACTAACAATATGTTACAACGACCAAGAAGAAACCGTAAGAGTGAAGCCATAAGGCAGATGGTGCAGGAAACGCATGTGAGTGCGGCTAACCTGATATTTCCGCTGTTTATTGTGGATGGTGTTAACCAAAAAACCGAAGTAGCATCTATGCCGGGCATTTACCGGTACTCGGTAGATAATTTGCTGCGCGAAATTGAAAGCTGCATGAAGCTGGGCTTAAACTCGTTCGATCTGTTCCCCAACATCAGCGAAGAGTTAAAAGATAAATACGCTACCGAAAGTCACCGCGAAGAAAGTTTGTACCTGCGCGCCATCCGCGAGGTAAAGAAAAACTTCCCCGAAGCCTGCGTAGTTACCGATGTAGCTATGGACCCCTACAGCAGCGACGGCCACGACGGTATTGTTGAGAACGGCCAGATATTAAACGACGAAACTTTAGAAATACTGGGCAAAATGGCCCTGGCCCATGCCCAATGCGGGGCCGATATTATTGCCCCAAGCGATATGATGGACGGCAGGGTAGGATATATCCGTACCGTTTTAGACGATAATGGCTTTACCAACGTTTCCATCATGTCGTACTCGGCTAAGTATGCCAGCGCGTTTTATGGTCCGTTTAGAGACGCGTTGAACTCGGCCCCAAAGTTTGGTGATAAAAAAACATACCAGATGAACCCGGCAAATCAGCGCGAAGCCTTGATTGAGGCCCGTTTGGATGAAGAAGAGGGAGCCGATTTTTTAATGGTAAAACCTGCGTTGGCGTACCTGGATGTGATTAAATTGATAAAAGACGATACCGAACTGCCTGTAGCAGCCTACAACGTAAGCGGCGAATATGCCATGTTAAAAGCAGCAGTGCAAAAAGGCTGGTTAAACGAGCAGCGTGCCGTAACCGAAGTGCTTACCAGCATCAGACGGGCAGGCGCTACCGCGATATTAACGTATCACGCTAAAGAGGTGTTGGAGAATAAATGGATAACCCCCTAACCCCCTGAAGGGGGAATAATTATAAAGGGTTATTGAAAATAAATTATAAATAGATGTTCAAAAAGCTCCCTCTTTAGGGGGCTGGGGGGTTAAATGTTAGATAGTATCAAAAAAATGTTTTCGGTTGATAGTGATGAGCCGGTGAATACTACCGGTAAACCTGATATCAGCAGGGAAAAATCGGCCGAATTGTATGAAAAGGCGAAAACGTTTTTTCCGGGTGGGGTAAACTCGCCGGTTAGGGCGTTCAAGTCGGTTTACGGTACACCGCTTTTTATAAAAAAGGGCGATGGCAGCCATATATGGGATGCGGACGATAACGAGTTTATTGATTTTTGCTGCTCATGGGGGCCGCTTATTTTAGGCCATAACCATACCAAGGTTCGCGAAAAGGTGATGGAAGTGATGCAAAACGGTATGTCGTTCGGTGCACCAACAGCTTTAGAGAATGAACTGGCCGAACTGATCGTGAAAAACAATAAGTTTATTCAAAAGCTGCGTTTTGTAAGCTCGGGAACCGAGGCGGTGATGTCGGCTATCAGGCTGGCACGTGGTTACACCAAACGCGATAAAATATTAAAGTTTGAAGGCTGCTATCACGGCCACTCAGACTCATTACTGGTTAAAGCAGGCTCGGGGTTGGTTACTTTTGGTGAAACCTCATCAGCCGGGGTGCCCAAATCATTTGCGGATGAAACCATTGTGGTATCATTAAATGATACCGAAGCATTGCAAAAAGCATTTACCGAATTTAAAGATCAGATAGCCGCCGTAATTATTGAACCGGTACCGGCTAACAACGGTTTGCTGCTGCAAACTAAAGAATACTTACAATTTCTGCGCGACATTTGCACCCAAAACGGCACTTTGCTGATATTTGATGAGGTAATATCAGGCTTCCGCATAGGTTTTGAAGGCGCGGCCAGTGATTACCAGATCCAGCCGGATATTATCACCTATGGTAAAATTATTGGCGGCGGTTTGCCGGTAGGTATGTATGGTGCATCATCCGAGATCATGGGCCATATTTCGCCTGATGGCGGAGTTTACCAGGCAGGTACCTTATCGGGCAATCCGGTGGCTATGGCCGCAGGTATCGCTCAATTAAGTGAGTTGCTGCGTATGGGCTTTTATAAGGACCTGCATAAAAAAACCGAAGAATTTACCGAAGCCATTCAACGCTTTGCTACCGCGAAAAACTATAAATTTAAAGTGTTCAGTATCGGGTCGATATTCTGGTTCGCCTTTACCAATCAGGAAACCATCAGCAAGGCTGAAGAAATTGATCCGGCCAGCATGGAGAAATTTAAAGTTTTGCATCGCGAACTGATAAACAGGGGGATATATTTAGGCCCGTCGGGTTATGAGGTTGGGTTCATTTCATCTGCACATACAAAGACTGATTTGGAAAAGGCAAAAAGAGCTATATTTGATAGCTTGGATATTGTATTCAGCACCAGGTAACCAGTTATGAAAAGATCATTTGTAATTTTTTACGCACTTATAACCTATGCCTTAGCCGAACTGATTTGGTGGGGTTATATGCTGGTTAAGTCCCAGCCCGGACGTATTGGCATGATCATGGGCGAGGGTATGGTATTTGTATTGGTATTTGGTGCAGGTGCTATTTATCTGCACAAATCATTCAGACGAGAAAAGAAACTGCAGGAGCAGAAAAAGAATTTCCTGCTTTCTGTAACGCATGAGCTGAAATCGCCGCTTGCATCTATTAAGCTGTTGTTGCAAACTATACAGAAAAGGGATCTTAATAAAGCGCAGATATTAGACTTTATCAATAAATCATTACTGGATATTGAGCGGCTGGATGATATGGTGGAGAATATGCTGCTGGCTTCAAAAATTGAGAACAGCTCGTATACCTTCCCTAAGGCCAACTTTAACTTATCGGTTTTGGTGGATAGTATTGTTAACCGCCTGCAGTTGACCAAGTGCGACGGTAACCAGCAAATTATTAACGCCGAGATCGAATCGAAAATAGAGATAACCGGCGATAAGTTCGCGCTCACGTCGGTAGTAACTAACCTGATCGAAAACGCGGTTAAATATTCTGGTCCTTGCGAAACGGTGGACGTTAAATTATTCTCGAAAGAGGGCCGTATCCACCTGCAGGTTGCCGATCATGGTATAGGCATAGCCGATGAGGAAAAAAGCCGTATTTTCGATAGATTTTACCGGGTGGGCAGCGAAGAAACCCGCAATACAAAAGGCACTGGCCTGGGCTTATACATTGTAAAACAAGTACTGGATAAGCATGAGGCAAGCATCAGGGTCAAAGACAATCGCCCTGTTGGAAGTATATTTGAGGTTGTTTTTGGATTAACATAAATCACAATTAAATGCCAAGCAGAAAAAGAATTTTACTGGCCGAAGATGAAGAACATCTTTTAGAAGCAATTAAACTGAACCTTGAACTGGAAGGTTATAAGGTATCAACCGCTAACAACGGTAAAAAAGCGCTGCAGATATTTAAAGAAGAGCGCTTTAACCTGGTTATACTGGACGTAATGATGCCCGAGATTGATGGCTTCGTTGTAGCAGAAACAATCAGGCTCGAAAATTCGGATGTGCCGATCATGTTCCTGACCGCTAAAAATACAAACGAGGATAAAATAGCCGGCCTTAAAAAAGGTGCCGACGATTACCTGACCAAACCTTTTAACCTGGAAGAGCTGATATTAAGGGTAAACAACCTGGTAAAACGCAGCCTGAAAGGTGACGACCTGAAAGAGTTTAACAGCTATAAAATTGGCGATAAAACCATCCATTTCAATTCGTTCGAGCTGGTTAATGAGGATGGCAGTATTACCCCGTTGACCAAGAAAGAAACCATGTTGCTGAAGCTGCTGATAGAGCGTAGAAATGACGCTGTATCGCGCGAGCAAATATTGGAAACTGTGTGGAACTATGATGTTTACCCGTCAACCCGCACCATTGATAATTTTATCCTCACCTTCCGTAAGTATTTTGAACCAGACCCTAAAAATCCGGTATATTTCCATTCGATACGTGGTGTTGGCTATAAATTTACCGATCAGCATTAATTAATGTTTACAAACAGGGCACGCATATTAGTTATAGGGGCTTTTGTTATTATGCTGGGGGTAGCATTGAATATGCGCGTCTACGAAATAGCCGCGGTAATAGTGCTGTTTATTGTTATGCTTACCTGGGGGTACTTTAAAGAAGGCCCTATTATTTTGGCAGCAAAGGCTTTTCATAATAAGGATTACGATAAAGCCGAATCATTATTACTACAAATAAACAACCCGAACTGGCTCAGCAAAAAACGCCGTGGCTTTTACGAGTTTATATTGGGCGGCATTTGTCTGCAAAAGCAGGATTTTGACGAAGCCGAAAAGCATTACGAAATAGCCGCGCAATATCCGCTGCGTTCGGCAAACGATCACGTGGCGGCGTTGGTGCATGTGGCCAACATCAGCATACGACATAATAATATTGAAAAAGCCAAGGCTTACTTAGCATTGGCTGATAAGCACCAGGAAAAGATAACCGCTAAAATGAAAGAGGTGATTAGTCGCCTGCATTCAGAATTGGATAAAAAATAGCAAACGGGAGACGCAATACTTTGTGTCTCTTGAATTATATTAAATGAGAGACGCAAAGTATTGCGTCTCTACGATAGCATACATGAGAGATTCATTATTTATAAAAGCCGCATTTTCTGAAAAAACCGAACGCCCCCCTGTGTGGATGATGCGCCAAGCCGGCCGGTTTATGCCCGAGTATTGGGAAATCAAAAACAAGTACTCGTTTTTAGAAATGTGTAAAACACCCGAGTTGGCTGCCGATGTAACCATGCTGCCGGTCGACCTGTTAAACATTGATGCCGCCATCTTATTTTCGGATATACTGGTGACCGGCGAGGCTATGGGCGGCGACCTGAGCTTTGCCCAGAACGTAGGCCCTAAGTTTGCCAACCCTGTGCGTACCCAAAAGGATATTGATAGTTTAAATACGGATTGTATTGACAAGCTGCAATATGTAGCCGACGCGATCAAGGTGATCCAACAACGCTTGAATGGCAGCATCCCGCTGATAGGTTTTGCAGGCGCGCCGTTCACGGTAATGAGCTACCTGGTGGAGGGCGGGTCATCGAAAGATTTTAAGCTGACCAAGCTGATGCTGCATAATGAGCCCGAAATGGCGCATCAATTATTATCGAAGATAGCTACGGTAACGGCTGACTACCTGAACCTGCAAATAGCAGCCGGGGTAAATGCCGTACAGATATTTGACAGCTGGGCGCAGGCTTTAGCTTGGGATGATTATAAAGAGTTTTCGCACCGTTACATTGCCGAGATCATCAATAAGCTGAGCCGTAAGGATATCCCAGTGATATCATTCTGCAAAGGCAGTTCGGTTTTCGCACCATTAATGGCCGAGGCTAAGCCTGATGTGATCTCTATCGACTGGAACGTTGATCTGTTGGATATGAAGAGGCGTTTGCCACAAGGCATAGCGGTACAGGGCAACCTTGATCCTCATATTTTGTATGCTGATAAGAAGGTGATCAAAGAACGTATTTACCGCTTGTTCGACAGGATGAAAGGCGAGAACGGTTACCTATTTAACCTGGGCCACGGCATTATGCCTGATATTCCGTTTGATAATGTGAAGTACGCAGTTGAGGTGATCAAAGAATATGCCCCCTAACCCCCTGAAGGGAGAATGATGGGCGAAGTGTTTCACGTGAGGATGAAACAGATGAAACAAGTGAAACAGTATTTTTGTGTAACTGATTAAAAATAAACTGGTTACTAAAAAAGGGTGAAACAGTTTGAAACACCTTTATAAAAAAAGAACTTAAAAAACTCCTCCTTTAGGAGGATGGGGGGCGAATGTATTACTACGTATTAGCCATACACATCATATTTGTAGTCTGCTGGATGGCGGGGCTGTTTTATATGGTGCGCCTGTTTATTTACCACACCGAAGCGCAAGCCAAACCCGAGCCCGATCGTACCATACTTTCCAAACAATTTGAAATTATGGAAAGCAAACTGTGGTGGATCATCACCACACCATCCATGTACCTGGTTTTAGCGGCCGGTATTACCCTATTGTACTTGCAGCCCGTTTGGCTGCAAATGGGCTGGATGCATATAAAACTCACCTTTGTATTGGGCCTGGTTATCTATCATTTCATCTGCCAAAACAAAATGAAACAGATGCGCAATGGCATTTACAAATGGACCTCAACCCAATTGCGCTTCTGGAACGAATTGGCCACCCTGTTTTTGTTCGCTATTGTATTTTTGGTAGTGCTTAAAAATTCACTGAACTGGATATTTGGCGTGGTAGGTATTATCGCTTTCTCAATCGTACTGATGATGGCGGTGAAGATCTATAAACGATTTAGAGAGAAGTAGTAGTATTAGGTTTTTTTGAGCTAAAGAAATTAAAAGCAGCAGCGCCTTTTCAACCGTTTCTTTTTCAGTTTTTGAGTTGCTCGATTTCATTGCCTTTGCTAATAGTACTGTGTCAACACTAACTTTCATTAACTTATAGCTCCTTCATATAAATCGTGGACGGGAAAGATCAAATCATAATCGTTCCAGTTTAAATTCCCTGCAATTATTTTAAATTGAAGAAACTGTTTCTCATCAAGATATTTTGAAATGGATGGGTGAACAGATTTCATTAAGAACGATTTAAAATTCACCAACTTTTCGCTACCATCACTAAAAGAAATCCTTATAGCATAATCACCAATATAATTAGCAGCTTTAACTTCTAATACATCAATCGATTCGTTTTCATTATAATCTGTAATTATTTTCATTTTAATTTATTGGTTATTCTTTCAAATACAACATCTTTATGGTATACAAAATAATCCACCCATTTTTCAACAACTTTCGGCGCATATATTTCTAAAAATTTTTCAAAATCTTTAAGCTGCGCGCCTTTTAATGGCTTTCTATCTTTTACTAATTTAATTCTTATTTCTGAGATCTCACCATTTACAATGTGAAATTCTGCTTTACTTTCAAAATCGCCATAACTGGCATGTACATGTATAGGCTCGTGTTCATTAGAATAAAAGAAAATTATTATTCCTAAATATTCAAAGATCTTGGGCATAGGTTCTTTTTTATTCAAAAATAATCAATTATTTCACTTCCTCCACCGCAATCACCACGCTCGTACGCTTATCGGTCACCACCGGATTAATGCCCACCGTCATTAAAAACTTGCCTGAATAGGTTGCGTTGGTAAATGATGATTTTACACCCGGCATTAAATTTACTTCGCTAACGACGTAGTTTTTATCAGGTTGTAAACCTTTTAAACGAATGGGGCGGTTGCTATATATATGATACCGGCTATTCACCAGGTAATTGAACATGATAGCTTTGCTTTGTGTGGTATCTACATACACCAGGGCGGCCACATCATTTGTCCATGGGTCTTGCAGGCGGTACTGGTCGCCGTGCCATATAGCGTTGGTGAATTGCTTGTAGGTTTTAACCGCGTTCTGGCAAAAAATAAGCTCATCGGGCTGTAGTTTACCAACCACAATATCAAAACCCAGCTTACCCATCATGGCTACATCGGTACGGAACTTAAGCGGCTGTTTACCCCAGTCGGTAACATGGTTCGAACTGGTTAATGCGGGATAAAAATAAGAGTACTCCCATTGAATGAAGATGCGCTCAATGGGGTCAGTATTATCGCTGGGCCAAAACTCGGTAAAGTATTGCAGCGCGCCATAATCAACCCGGCCCCCACCGCCCGAGCATAGCATAATAGGTACAGTCGGATACTTAGCCCGCACTCTTTGCAATACCTTGTACAGGCCCAAAACATAATCGGTATAAAAATTTGATTGATGCGCCTCGTTAGCCGAGTAAGCATTATAAATAACCGAATTGCAATCCCACTTAATATAAGCCAGGTCGGGGTTTTTGATGAACAGATTATCAATTATGCCAAATACAAAATCCTGCACTTTAGGATTGGTAAGGTCGAGCACCAATTGGTTGCGCATATAGTATTCGGGGCGCTGCGGTTGTTTCACTACCCAATCGGGATGTTTATTATACAATTCGCTTTTAGGGTTAACCATTTCAGGTTCTATCCAGATACCGAATTTTACGCCATTGTCTTTAGCGGTTTTGGTTAAAAAAGCGATGTCGTTGGGTAACTTAGCTTTGTTAACCTCCCAATCACCTAAACCGGCTTTGTCGTTATTACGCGGAAATTTATTGCCAAACCACCCATCATCCAATAAAAACAGATCGACCCCTAAAGCCTTGGTGTCTTTTAAAATAGCGGCTAACTTATCTTCATTAAAATTAAACCCGGTAGCTTCCCAGTTATTCAACAGGGTAAGGCGCGAGCCCTGCCCATCGGCAATTTTATATTTGCGGGCCCAGTTTTGCAGGTCGCGGCTGGCTTCGCCCTTGCCTTTATTTGAGAGGGTGTACACAAATTTTGCTGTGGTAAATTCTACACCCGGCTTTAACACGTATTCGGCAGCGTAGTTATTTATCCCGGCAATCAATCGCAGGTTATTCAACGGGTCAACTTCCATATCAATACGATAATTGCCGCTCCATTCCAGGTTTCCATAAAGCACTTCGCCTTCATCTTCGGTAGCGGGTTTGTTCATGGATATTATAAACACGGGTGGCTGCAGCAGGTCGGCACGGGTGCCTAATTTGGTGTCCAGTGTTTTTATGCCGTGGGTAAGCAGTTCTTCTTCGGGGCGCATTTCCTGCGCCCAGTCGCCATGAAAATGGCGCAAATAATAACTGCCCGATTGCAGGTATAAGTTAGCCGACGCATACTTATTTAAAACCACATCGTGCTTTTCATGATGCCTGATAACATTCCACTGCTCGGTCACGTTTTCGGCGGCGTAGGTTTGATAGTTTAGCGTTACCTCGAAATCATAAACCGAATCGCGCAGGTTAATGCTTACTAAGGTTATATCATCACTGATCTTAGTGGTGGTGTAATTAACATATTTTAGGTCGAGCGATTTATTGCCATCGGCATGTGTAACCGCTATGGCCGGCTCTAGCAAATTCTGACTGCCCGCAGCGGTATAGGCTCCATTAAATTCGCCGGTGTGCGAGTAATATTTGTACTGTTTGCCAATGGCATCATACTCGTTTTTATTGCTTAGCTTGTTACCGAAGTATACCATTACCAATTGGCGCTGAGCGTTAACCTGCAATACCATGGCGTTATGTTTAGTTTCTACAGGGATAATGGTTTGCGCTTTAGCAGTCAGTATTATGGCAGGCAAACAAATAACAAGGGCTATCTTTTTAAAAGTGGTCATATTTATAATGGTTTGTGCTGCAGGAGGATCAGCAGTATAATTAATGCTAAGATAAAATTTTCCGGCACTTCTATCGGTTGATTTTAGCCACTTATGCCATAAATAAAAATAAATTTACACCCCATGCAACCATTTGCCTAAAGCAATCATCTTACTGTAAATGATGCTACTAAAACCTACCTATACCGTTGATGAATTAATAACCCGCTGTAAAGCGGGCGAACGCAAAGCGCAGGAAATGCTGTACAAGCAGTTTGCTGCTAAAATGCTGGGTGTTTGCCTGCGCTACGCTACTGATAAAATGGAGGCAGAGGATATGTTGCAGAATGGATTTGTAAAAGTATTTAATAAGCTGCCCGATTATCGCGGCGAGGGTTCTTTTGAAGGATGGATAAGACGCATTATGGTACACAGTGCTATCGAGTATTACAGAAAGCATCATAAAATGATGCAGATGATAGACGTGGCAGATATGAGCAGCGAGCCGTCGGTTAACCCGGCAGCTTTAAATAATATAGGCGTGCAGGATCTGGTGAATATTATCGCGCAATTATCGCCGGGATATAGAATGGTGTTTAACTTGTATGCTATCGAAGGATATTCGCACAAAGAAATTGCCGGAATAGTGGGTATAACCGAGGGGGCCTCGAAATCGCAATTGTCAAGGGCTCGCACAATATTAAAAAACATGGTTAGTAAAATGGAGGATAAAAGATATGGACATGCAGGATAAGGAGTTTGATAAGCTGTTTAATTCAAAATTCGAGGATTTTGAGGCAGAGCCATCACCCATGGTATGGGATAATATTGCCGGAGAATTGGATGGTAAAAAAGGCAAACGCGCCTTGCTGCCATGGTTAAGCATAGCCGCAACTATCGTTGTATTGGTAACCGCGGGTGTGTTATTTTTAAAGCAAGATAGAGATGATCATACGGATAAACATCAGCATAAATTAATAGCTAACCATACGCAGCACGTAGCGCCGGTAAGGGTTAAGGCTGATACGGAACACACCACTAATCCTATAGCAACTACAATATATCCTGACAAATCTGATATAAAAGCATCTGCAGCTATAGCACAGGTAAATACGATCAAGAAAGATATTAATGCTGAATTGGTTAAAACGGATAATGTAAGCAAACAACCTGATCCGGTAAAAACAGAGGAGCAGCCTACGTTAGCCTCAGCCGAAAATCGCCCGGTCATAAAAAACGTAGTTCCGGATAATGACAGTAAACCTGTTGTGAACACGACTGTGGTTGAAACGGTAACTTCGCCACCCGCTGTTATAGCTTCGGCAGCAAAACATGATGACGTGCCGGTTGTTAAAAAACGCGGCATACATAACCTGGGCGGATTACTAAACGTGATCATAGCTAAGGTAGATAAACGGCCGGATAAACTGATAGAATTTACCGATAGTGATGACGACGATGCTTCATCAAACTTAACAGGCGTAAACCTGGGGATAATTAAAGTAAAAAAACAATAAGCTAAATACACACATATATGAAACGCTTTATACTTGCCGCATTATTATGCAGCGCCGCAACGCTAAGCTTTGCACAAACCACAATTACTACTGATTCGGCTGCTGCCACCCATAAAAAAGCTGTTAGAGTAAGCATGGGCGATTTCCGTAAACATCACGACGGTGATAGCGTACATACCGCTAAAACAGGAGGCTTCTCGTTTGGCATTACCTTTTCCCGTTTCGACATAGGCTTAAGCACCCTGGTTGATAACGGCAGCTTTACCTTATCGCCCAAAAATGATTTTTTAAGCTACCGCTCCTGGAAAACCAGTAACGTAGGTTTTGATCTGGTACAATTTGGCTATCGCTTTACCAATCACTTCAAAGTATACCTTTCAGGTGGTTTCGATTGGACGCTTATCCGCTTGCGTAAAGACATCACCATACAGCGCGACGCTCCGGTTTTAACCTATACAACTGATAATATTGACTACAGCAAAAACCGTTTTGGGTCAACCTACCTGCGCATGCCGCTATCGTTCGAGTTCAGGACCCGTGAGTATGATAATGGCAAACGTTTCCGGTTTATTGTTGGCCCGGACGCCGGTTTACTTTTAGGTGCACGTGTTAAGCAGATCAGCGAACAAAACGGCAAACAAAAGTTTGATGACGACTATCACTTTACCCGCATGGAATACGGCGCGTTTACCCGTATAGGCTACGGCTCGGCCGGTATATTCGCCAAGTATTATATGAACGATATGTTCGAGAACAGTCCGGCGCAGGCAGGCTTAAAGAAGTTCGCTTTTGGTTTCACCTTCGGGTTTTAAGAAACACGTTTAAATTTAATTTTACAAAGACAAGGCTGTTTAATCAACAGCCTTTTGCTGTTTTAGGCTATATTTGCGGCATGTCATCCACACCATTTTTACAGGCGCTATCCATCAGCAAAACCTATACCGGCGAGCGGCTGGCAGGATTAAAAAAAACCAACCTGCAAATTCAGCCGCAAAAAATTACCGCCATAATAGGGGAGAGTGGCAGTGGGAAGAGCACTTTGCTGCGCCTGTTGTACGGCTTACTTTCGCCCGATGAAGGAGAGGTGCAGTTTAAAGGCGAGCGCATTTGGGGGCCCGAAGAAAAGCTGATACCCGGCCACGATGCCATGAAAATGGTAACGCAGGATACCGACGGCCTGAACGTTTACGCCAAAGTATGGGATAACATAGCCGTGCTGATGCCCAATACAGATGTTGCCGCCAAGCAGGAAAGAACCACGCAGGCACTCAAACAACTTAACATATTTCACCTGGCGGATAAACAGGCTTTTTATTTAAGCGGCGGCGAAAAGCAGCGCGTAGCCATTGCCCGCGCCCTGATAACCCGACCCCAGGTTTTATTGTTGGATGAGCCCTTTAACCAGGTGGATACATCGTTTCGTGAAGGATTGCAGCAAGATATCCGGCAAATAGTACAGGAAACCGGACTCACCGTGATCATGGTATCACATGATCCTGCCGAAGTGCTTTCTATGGCTGATGAGCTGATCGTGCTAAAAGAAGGGGAGATACTGGAATCGGGCCACCCCAAAACACTCTATCAAAATCCGCAAAACTTATACACCGCCCGGCTGCTTACCAATTGCAACATATTAACCGGCGAAGAAGCTGCCCATTGCGGCATCAGATCAAACGCAACCCACGTAGTTATCTACCCCGAATGGGCCGAAACCACCAACAGCTGGACCCGCAAAAGCTGGACAATAAAACAAGTACTATTTAAAGGCAGCTATGAAGATCTGCTTTTAGAAAACAATGGCATCATCCTGCGCCTGCTCAATGATCAGCCAGGGAAATATAATGTTGGGGATAGGTTGCATGTGAAGATAAAGAGGTATTTGGAGTTTTAATCAATACCTATTAAAATGTCATTGCGAGCGTAGCGTGGCAATCTCTGCGCGTTCCGGGCACTTCACGCACAAGGCTTGCCCCCGCTATGGCCGCGGAGGCCTTTTACTTTTTCCTTGATGAAAAAGTAACAAAAAATCAAGTCAGCCAAAATGCTTCTTTGCCACACGTGGCCTTTGCCCTACAAAACAGGTAAAACCACGGGCTACGTTCTTTTGCGGCTACGCGCTATCCCACCACTGCAAAATTCCTGATGCCCTTTCCACTACTCAAGGCCATCAATTTTACCTGCTTTCGCCCGAAGCTGTTCGGCTGACGGAAATACACAAAAAATACTTAGTGCTAAATAACGAATAAACCAAAAAATGCGCGTAAAGGCCTCGTCAGGGCGCCGAGCCAGGGAGTATAGCCATGCGGGCTGTAGGAATCGGCCTGACTTGATCTTTTGGTTACTTTTCTATCAAGAGAAAAGTAACAGCCTACCCGCGGCGAATGAGCGGGGGCAAGCCTTGTGCGTGAAGTGCCCGGAACGCGTGTTATTGAATGCGTAGAGATTGCTTCGTTTCTACAATGACGTGATGTATAAAATGGATTGTTTTCTCAAACAAAATCCCCCAAACCACTATTATACAATAAAACACTACCAAATGAAAAAGAAGATTTTAAGCATGTTAACGCTGGCGGCTTTATGCGCCACATTAGCCGCGGGTTGCGCGCCGCCTAAGCATTTGGCGCCACCACCGCCACCGGCCGCTCCTGGACATTAAACTCCTGCAAAAGTCTCCGAATTGAGGAGACTTTTGCTTTTCTAAGCCCTCCCTTCCGGGGAGGGTTGGGTGGGGCATAAAACTTTTTTCGTCAACCCCTTGAATATCAAAAAATAACTCCGTACTTTTGCAGTCCCGAAAACCGGGTTAAAACAAGTAAAGACAAAAAAGGAAAAATGCCTACTATCAATCAATTAGTTAGAAAAGGTAGAGTAGCTCTGGTCGACAAGAGTAAGTCGCCAGCGTTGGACAGCTGTCCACAGCGAAGAGGAGTATGTACCCGTGTATATACCACTACCCCTAAGAAACCAAACTCAGCAATGCGTAAAGTTGCACGTGTGCGCTTAACCAACGGTAAAGAAGTAAACGCTTACATCCCTGGTGAGGGCCATAACTTACAGGAACACTCTATTGTATTGATCCGTGGTGGTCGTGTTAAAGACTTACCAGGTGTACGTTACCA
>DATJJI010000171.1:0-5707 GCA_035492275.1 Mucilaginibacter sp. | reverse complement strand
AAATATGTACACCAGCAGCTAACAGGTCATCCATTGCCTCCAAAACATCCTCTTCCTTTTCGCCCAAACCCAGCATAATGCCCGATTTGGTACGCAATCCTGCGTCTGATATATGTTTCAAGGCTTCCAGGCTGCGATCGTATTTTGCCTGTATGCGTACTTCTTTGGTGAGGCGCCTTACGGTTTCTAAATTGTGTGATACTACTTCGGGTCGGGTTTCCAGCACACGGGCCAGGTTATCCCAATTGCCTCTAAAATCGGGCAGTAAAGTTTCTAAAGTAGTTTCAGGGCTTTCCCTGCGGATAGCATTGATGGTTTCGGCCCAGATGATAGAACCGCCATCTTTCAAGTCATCACGATCAACCGAGGTAATAACGCAATGTTTTACCTGCATGAGTTTTACCGAGTTGGCTACACGGTTAGGTTCATCTACATCAACAGCCAAAGGCCTGCCGGTGGCTACCGCGCAAAATGAGCAAGAGCGGGTACAGATGTTACCCAATATCATGAATGTGGCGGTGCCCGCACCCCAGCACTCGCCCATGTTAGGGCAGTTGCCGCTTTCGCAAATGGTATGTAGCTTATGCGTATCAACCAGGCTGCGCACGTGGGCGTATTCTTTTCCTACGGGGAGTTTTACCCTTAGCCAGTCGGGTTTACGTGGCTTTTGCTCAACAATGGGTACTACCGGCAATTCGATCATGATACAAAAGTAGTTAAAAACCTACTAACACCCTAAAGGGCCAATGCAAATATTACAGTAGGTTGATACGGAGAAAACTGATAAAGATTATAGATTTGTAATAAGTAGACTCACATGAACGATTCCAATAATCTTGTTAAAATCTTGTTTCGCTTTTACAGTGACCTTCTGGATAAAGAAACAGCAGAAACAATGTGGGCTGAAGTTATAGACGAATCAAAAGGATTATACAAGATTGATAATATCCCATTTTATGCACCCTTGCTTGCATCAGACGATATTGTTTTTGCAGAATATGATGAAGATGAGCAAATGTTGACCTATCAAAATACTGTTGAATATTCAGAAAACTCAACAGTTTGGGTAGTAATCATGGATAAAACTATTCAAATTGAAGATGTTCGCAAAGCCTTTACGGACATGGGATGTATATCAGAAAAATTGAGTGACGGTTATTTTGCTATGGAAATTCCCAAAGAAATAAATTACAAGCCAATTAGACAGAAACTTGAAGAGTTAGAAAAAAGTGACATTATTGGGTATTCAGAACCCAGCCTTTCAAATAAGCACCAATACTAAAATCAAAAAACTATGATCACCATTAAATCAAAATATTTAGGCCAGCTACGTACCGAAGCTACTCACCTGCAATCGGGCACAAAAATTATTACCGATGCGCCAACCGATAATAAGGGAAAAGGTGAAGCTTTTTCGCCAACCGATCTGCTGGCCGAATCATTGGCCAGCTGTATGTTAACTACTATGGGCATAGCGGCTGATACACACAGCATCGACATTAATAATACAACCTGCGAGGTAACTAAAATTATGGCACCCAACCCACGCCGTGTGGCCGAGGTGGTAATTAACTTTAAATTCCCTGGGGATTATACAGATAAAGAAAAGAAAATACTGGAAAACGCTGCCCTTACCTGCCCGGTAGCCATAAGCCTGCACCCGGATGTAATTAAAACTGTTGATTTTGGGTGGGAAGTTTAAGTGATTAGAGATTGGTTAATTAGAGATTAGTTTTCTTTTGTTCACTAATTACTGATCTCTGATTAACTGGCCGCAATCTCCGACATCGTTTCTTCAACCGATATCGCGCCGTGCGATTGGTCGAGGATGCACTCGCCGTCTTTGATCAGTAAAAGTTGTGGTGATTCATGATGCACATGGAAAACCTGTGCAACCTGGCTTGATATATCGCGATGCTGTATCAGGTCTAAAAAGTACAGCGGCATATCTTTTGGTAAATTATCCCAGTCCAGTTCGAAGCGCCTTTTTGCCATCATGCTGATGGAACAGCGGGTACTGTGTTTAAATATTAAGCTGTAGCCTTGTTGTTGTTTTATAGTATTAAGCTGCTCCGCAGTTTCTAACGATATCCAATTCATAATAATACAAAGGTACAAATGCTTGTTTTGTTCTGCGTAATTACAACGTCAAACAAAAAAAATTTTTACCCAACCTCAAGAAAGTATAGTTTGGAGAAAGATTAGCGGCCTTTTGGATATGAACCATAAGCAGGGCAAAGTTTATTTGCGCATGAAGAGATGCTGCCGATGGCTAATGCTATTATCACGATATAAATTAATTTTCTCATTTTCCTAATTCTTAAATATATATGGGTTATACGAAAATTATCCTTTTAAGGTTGTAGCAAAATGAACCATTTTTATTGCGGTTATCGCCGCCTCGTCGCCCTTGTTGCCATGTTTACCGCCCGAGCGGTCAATGGCCTGCTGCTGGTTATCGGTAGTTAATACACCAAAAATAACCGGTTTTGAATATTTAATGGCCACATTGCTAAGCCCGTTTGCTACGGCATTACAAATAAAATCAAAATGCCTTGTTTCTCCTTGTATAACGCAGCCCAGGCATATTATTGCATCAAGGTCACTGTTTTTTAGCAAGATATCAGCAGCCGACGTTAGCTCGAAGCTGCCGGGTACAGGATGCGTATGAATATTATCGGCAAGAGCGCCGTTTGCAATAAGGCTGTTATAGGCGCCCTGGTATAATGCATTGGTGATCTCTGCGTTCCACTCGGCCACTACAATACCAAACCGGTAAGGCGAAGCCGATGGTATTTCGGTCGCTGAAAAATCAGATAGGTTTTTAAGATGGGTAGCCATTGGGGTGGTTATTAAAGATTAAAGATTGAAGATTAAGAGGTAGCGAATTTACTAATCTCTAATCTTCAATCTTTAATAACTGAATTATAATTTCGCTTCTGCGCGGGCAATGTACTCATCAACGCTTTGTGCTTCCGCGCTGGTTGGGTAATCGGTTTTTATTGATTTATAAGTTTCAACTGCCGATTTATTATCGTTTTGCGCTTCGTAAACCAAGCCCAGTTTTTTTAAATATATAGGCGATAAAAATGCATTCTTTGATTTGTCAACCGCTTTTTTAAAGTAGCTGGCTGCTTTGTCGTAATCCTTTAATTCTACGTAAGCGTCGCCGGTACCACCAAAAGCTTCGGCAGCTATCATCACGTCATCACCACGGTAAGCGGTTAGGTTATCAACCGCTTTGCGGTATTCGCCTTTGTTTAAATAAGCTACACCTAAGTAATAATAAGCCAGGTTTGCAGCTTTAGTATTGCTGTAATCGTTAAGGATCTTTTCAAATCCCGGGTAGCCGGCATCGCCTTTAATGGCTTTATCCCAATCTTTCTTCTCCCAAAAATCCTGGGCAACGTGCATTTGGTCGGCAGCTTTTATCTCCCGGGGGGCCAGGTATAATTTTTGATATAATACATATACCAATATCATGGCTACAACGGCAGTAGCTATAAAAATTAAGCTCTTTTGGTTCTCACGTGTAAATTTGCTTATCCGATCAAAACTGTCGTCTTTCAATTGCACAGTGTTATTCTCGTGGGTTTTTGACATTTCTATTCTAAATTAAAGTTTGCAAAACTACATTATTTAAAAAGTTTTAGCAATACCTTTTTATTTTAATAAATAATGGCTCTTTTTTAATCGGCTGCAACCCTAAAAGCAATGCCTTATATTGCTAAATTTGGCACATCCTTATGTATTTACAACAACTATCAATTATTATCTTTAAAAACTACTAAGAAGCCGGCCTTACTTTCAGCGATGGCGTAAACGCGTTTTTGGGTAATAACGGCGCAGGTAAAACCAATTTGTTGGATGCTATTCATTACCTCTCGTTATGCAAAAGTTATTTTAACCCCATTGATAGCCAGCAGATAAAACAGGGAACCGATTTTTTTATCATTACCGGTACTTTTAATAAAAATGACCAGGTTGAAAACATTGCCGTCTCGGTAAAGCGCAATCAAAAAAAACAATTTAAACGCAATAAAAAAGATTACCAGCGGCTTGCCGATCATATCGGCTTATTGCCATTAGTTATGGTATCGCCGTATGATATCAGTATTATTATAGAGGGTAGTGAAGAGAGGCGCAAGTTTATTGATAACGTGATATCGCAAACCGACAATACTTATCTTGACGAACTGATCAATTATAATAAGGTATTAGCCAACCGCAACGCGCTTTTAAAACAGATAGCCGATACCGGGCGGTATGACCCAAGCTTATTAGAAGTACTGAATGAACAATTAATAATTTCAGGTAATAAGATATTTGAAAAGCGCAGGCTTTTTATGGAAGCCTTCACACCTGTATTTAATAAGCATTACCAGTTTTTAAGCGATAATGCCGAACAGGTAGAGCTCATCTATGAATCGCAATTGCTTAATGATGATTTTGGTACGCTTTTAAAAAAGAACCTGGAGCGCGACAGGGTGCTTGAACGTACCACTGCCGGTATACATAAAGATGAGCTGCAGTTTGCCATACATGGTATGCCCATGAAAAAATTCGGATCGCAGGGGCAGCAAAAATCTTTTTTGATAGCCTTAAAGCTGGCGCAGTATAGCTTTTTAGATCAGCAAAAAGGGTTTAAACCATTGCTGCTGTTGGATGATATTTTTGATAAGCTGGATGATCTGCGGGTAACCAAATTGATGCAAATGGTATCTAATCATGATTTTGGTCAGGTTTTTATAACAGATACCAGTGCCGATCGTGTAAAAAATATATTTAATACAATTGGGGTTCCTGTAAAAATTTTTGAAGTAAACAGCGGGGAAATAAATGCGCAAAACTAACGACAAATCGCTCAAAGAGGCTATTGAGCAAATGATGCAGGTTTATAAAATTAAGCGCAAGTTTGATGAAACCGGCATTATAGCCGCCTGGCCCGATCTGGTGGGTAAATCGGTGGCTAACCGTACTAAAGAGTTATTTATTCACGACAAGAAACTATTTCTGCGTATTGAATCGTCAGTTATAAAAAATGAGTTAATGCTGATGCGTACGCAGATCATCGAAAAAATAAATAATGAAGCTAAAAGCGAATTAATTACAGAGGTAATTTTCCTCTAATCACGCGAAGCGAGGGCTTCTTATAAAGATCATCGCGGATAATAGAATAAACCAGTAAAGTAACGCCGGGTGTTAAAAAGGCAAGCTGTACTTCGGGCGGATGATGAATGAAAAATAAAGAATGCACAAATACTACCACGCCTACCAGTATTATATAGAACAGCAATTTTAGTATGGGTTTCATTCAGTTTTTATATAAGCCTTTATAACAATAATCGGGCCGTGTGGTAAAGTTACTAATATAACAGGCAAATAACAAGTATAAAAAAGGGTCCTCAAGCTTTTTAAATTAATGAGGACCTTTTTTACAAAGTGATTTATTAAAAGCGCTCGAAGGCAGAAAAAAAGAAATTACCTTCAATAGCTGCATTCTCGTCAGAGTCAGAACCGTGTACCGCATTTGCATCAATTGATTTTGCGAACAGGTTACGTATAGTTCCCGCTTCGGCTTTTGATGGGTCGGTAGCGCCTATAAGCTTACGGTAATCTTCAATGGCATTATCTTTTTCTAATATAGCTGCCACAATAGGTCCTGATGACATGAAGGCAACCAGATCTTTGTAAAAAGGGCGCTCTT
>DATJJI010000170.1:0-18840 GCA_035492275.1 Mucilaginibacter sp. | reverse complement strand
AGATGATGAACTATGTACCAGGATCTTTGACCCGCTTATAGCACCTAACAATACTCCTATTACCACCGGCATAGATAACCCGGGATCAATATAACCACGCTGCAAATAAACTACCGCGCTGGCCGCTGCCGTAACGCCGATCATAAAATTACTGGTAGTGGTTGATACCTTGAAGGGTATACGCATAATGCCATCCATAGCTACCACTTTTAAGGCACCAGACCCTATCCCCAGCAAGCCGGATATAATGCCGGCGAACAGCATCATAAAAAAGCCGCCTACAACATTGGTTACGCCATATTCAACTATGCCATCGGCAGTGGGATAGCTGCCGTTAAGCTTCAATTTTTCGGCCAACAGGCTTTTTTCTTTGTTGATCTGTTCGGCCTTTTTGCGTAACGACATTAATGCCGATGTTATAAGAATAAATCCGAATAATATAGCGATGAAATGTGTAGGGATATATATAGCCAATATAGCACCCACCATGGCCCCGGCTGTAGTGGCAATCTCTAAAAACATGCCGAGCCGCATATTGGTGATGCCCTCTTTAACATATGCCGCTGCCGACCCTGACGAAGTCGCTATGACGGATATGAGCGATGCGCCAATGGCGTAATGGATATCAACATGTAATAAAAGGGTAAGCAAAGGTATAATAATGAACCCACCGCCAAGCCCCGTCAACGAACCCAACAACCCTGCAAAGTACGAACCGATAAGTAGAATAATGGTAAATTCGATAACCGACATGAAGTGTAGAATGAGATCGCTTCAAAAGTAAGGATAACTTTTTTTAAGCATCAACTTTAATGTTTATCTATAGATTTTGTGGGATATGGAGACTAATTACTATCATTAAGCTTTTGAGTAACTTCTTCTTTTAAAGGTATCAAATGTCGCTTTATAATTGCCCATACAATTTCATCATCTACACTATCGTAAGAATGAATTAAAATGTTTCTGAACCCAATAATACTTGAATGATAATTGATCAATTCTGTGGCGTCAATTTCTTTGATCTTCCTTATTGCTTCTCCGATAATGGCTAATTGGCGCTCAACTGCACTTTTGGTTTTACGATCAACTTTATATTGAGAGAATAAATTGATGTCGCCAAGAAATTCATCTATTGATGAAATGGCGAAAATGATGTCATCGTAATATTTCTTCTTTCGATCCATCATAAAGTAAACGCTTGGTGTTGTTTATACTCTCTTTTAAATAAGGATTTCTTAAAGAGTTATAAGTTAATAGATCAACTTTTCTGTTGGAGTATTGTTCTAATTCATCCCACAGTGATAATAATAATTCGCCACGAGTTAAAGGGTCTGTCTCATTAATCTCTACTAAGACATCCAAATCGCTTTCGTCTGTAAAATTTCCGCTTACAATCGATCCAAAAACATACAGCTCTTTAACCTGGTGCTTTTTGCACAACTCAATAAATGTGTTTGAATAAAGATCTGCCTTATCTGTCATGATGATATAAAGTTAATTATTATTAATTAAACAACTATTAAACCAAATTAAATACCAGTATTAACAATTTGTACATTTGCTACGTTATCAATTTATATGGGATACCCAAATTTACAAGCCTGCATTGCCGACCTTGAAAAACACGGTCATTTAATACGTATAAAAGAAGAGGTTGACCCGTACCTGCAAATGGCGGCTATTCACCTGCGCGTATTTGAACACGGTGGCCCGGCTATTTTGTTCGAGAAGGTAAAAGGCAGTAGGTTTCCGGCGGTATCCAATTTGTTTGGTACGTTGGAGCGTTCTAAATTTATTTTCAGGGATTCCTTAGATAAAGTAAAAACGTTGGTCGATTTGAAATCAGACCCATTAAGTGCCATTAAACATCCCTTTAAAAATGCGCATGTGGCGCTCACCGCTTTATCGGCTTTACCAATGAAAAGCGGTAGTATTAAAAATTTTGAGCAATGCCATATTAGCGATCTGCCGCAGATAGTAAACTGGCCCAAAGATGGAGGCCCGTTTGTAACTATGCCGCAGGTATATACCGAAGACAGCGATAAGCCCGGCATCATGAATGCCAACCTGGGTATGTACCGCATACAAATGGCGGGTAATGATTATATATTGAATAAAGAAATAGGCCTGCACTACCAGCTTCACCGTGGCATTGGTGTACACCAAACCAAAGCCAACGCGAAGGGGCAGGCATTAAAGGTGAGCATATTTGTGGGTGGGCCGCCATCGCACCCGGTAGCTGCGGTGATGCCATTGCCCGAGGGGTTGTCAGAAATGACTTTCGCGGGCGCGCTGGGCAATCGCAGGTTTCGATATTTTTATGATGCTGAAGGCTTCTGTATTTCGGCCGATGCTGATTTTGTGATCACCGGAACCGTGATGCCGCATGATAATAAGCCCGAAGGTCCTTTTGGTGATCACCTGGGGTATTATAGCTTAAAACACCCGTTCCCTTTGCTGAAAGTTAATAAGGTTTATCATCGTAAGGATGCCATTTGGTCCTTCACCGTAGTGGGCCGTCCGCCGCAGGAAGATACCAGCTTTGGGGCCTTGATCCATGAAATTACCGGCTCGGCGCTGCCGCAGGAAATACCCGGTCTGCATGCCGTTAACGCTGTTGATGCCGCTGGGGTACACCCGCTGTTGTTTGCCATTGGCAGCGAGCGTTATACACCTTATATACAGGAGCGCAAGCCGCAGGAGATACTCACCATTGCCAATCACATTTTAGGTAAGAACCAACTCAGTTTAGCCAAGTATTTGTTTATTGCCGCGCAGGAGGATGACCCGGCATTGGATGTAAACAACATTGGCGCGTTTTTACATCATATTTTACTGCGGATAGACCTTGCCCGCGACCTGCACTTTTACACCCGCACCACTATTGATACGCTCGATTACAGCGGCAGCGGGCTAAACTCAGGAAGTAAGGTAGCCATAACCGTAGCAGGCGATATTAAGCGCGAACTATGGGATGAATTACCTGATGGCTTTAGCCTGCCTAAACCACTCGCTACCTGCAAAATGGTAATGCCCGGCGTACTGGCCGTTGAGGTGCCAGCTAATATCCGTGCCAGTGATATGCCCATGATCATCGAGTTTTTACAGGAACATTTTGGCGAAACTGATATGCAAGGTTTACCATTAATGGTGCTATGCGACGATGCCGCGTTCACTGCGCAAAACCTTGATAACTTTGTATGGGTAACCTTTACCCGCAGCAATCCATCGCATGATATTTATGGAATTAACGAATTTACCGAGCATAAGCACTGGGGCTGTTATGGTCCGCTGATTATTGATGCGCGGATAAAGCCGCATCATGCGCCGATGTTAGAGAAAGACCCGGAAGTAGAGAAATTGGTGGACAAGATGGGTGAAAAGGGCGGAGCGCTTTACGGCATCATTTAGCCTGAAGTGTTTCACGAAAAGGTGAATCACATGAAACAAGTGAAACACCATTTTTGGTTAATTAATTGAATTATAGCATTTTGCAAAATAGGGTGAAACAAAATGAAACAGTTTTTTGTCGGTTTTACCAATTTCTCTTCCCCACCACGTCATTGCGAGCGATAGCGTGGCAATCTCTACACATGCGAGATAATACACTCAGACTTTCTGGGATAAATACATTTTGTACCAAACGCGATCCGGGCGCTTCGCACACAGGCTTGCCCCGCTCAATTGCCGCGGATGGCTTGTCACTTTTGGCTTGATCCAAAAGTAACCAAAAGATCAAGTCAGGATGATCGCTGCCACCACACCAGGCAAAACTCCCGGCCGCGCACCCTGACTGGCCTTTGCGCTTTTTTTTTGATTGTTTTAATGATTGCAGAATGTTGTTTTGGTGCAAGCGTCAGCCGAACAGCTTCGGATGAAAGCAGGTAAAATTGATGGCCTTGTGTGGTGGAAGGGGCATCAGGGATTTTGCAGGGATGGCAATGTGCGCAGCCGCAAAAGAACGTAGCCCGTGGTTTTACCTGTTTTGCCCCATAAGGGCTTCTTCGGAGCAGGGCAAAGGCTCTGTGCGCAAAGAAGCATTTTGGCTGACTTGATTATTCACCTGTTGTTTGTTTTTTTTAAGGTGTTCATGAGGTCGCTACGCTTAGTTTTTTGTTACTTTTTCATCAAGGAAAAAGTAAAAGGCCTCCGCGGCCATAGCGGGGATTAGCCTCGTGCGTGAAGTGCCTGTCGCGCAGAGATTGCCACGCTATCGCTCGCAATGACGCGCTTATATATTATAAATACTTAAACGTCCCCCACTTGAATATCCTCTGCCAAATATCTTAACCAATCCCCTGTATACTAAATTATTACCCTTTAAGGCCCGGCTACCACCTGGCCTTTTTTGTTCGCAGGTGGGAGCAAAATACCATAAAAATAATGTTGAAAACTTTTTGGTGTCGTTTTGTGTCAAAAAGTGGAGAAAGTAGTTACTTTTACATTACAAAGATTCCACGAGAAGAATTATGTCGAATTTTTTAGGCGAATTTGATTGCAGACTGGATTCCAAAGGGCGTATAATGATACCCGTTGGGCTCAAAAAACAGCTTCCCGAAGCTGTAAGTGACGGTCTTGTTATCAATCGCGGGTTCGAAAAACACCTCGTGATCTATGCCCGCAAAGAGTGGGATAAAATTGTTGAGGAGCTTGGCAGATTAAATCAATACGAAAAAAAGACGCGCGAATTCATTCGCTATTTCACCCGCGGCGCTTCCGAATTGACGATGGATAACTCGAGCAGGGTTATTTTGCCAAAGTCGTTATTGGAGTATGCGGGTATTGAAGGCGATGTGGTTTTATCGTGCCAGTTCAATAAAATAGAAGTTTGGGCTAAAAGTGCTTATGATTCGCAATTGGATAATGAGCCTGAAAATTTTGCAAACCTTGCTGAAGAGGTAATGGGTAGCAAAGGAAGGGGAGGTGATGAGTAATTATCATAATCCGGTAATGCTGCAGGAGTGTATTGATGGCCTGAATATCCGCAAGGATGGTAAATATGTTGATGTGACTTTTGGTGGCGGCGGCCACTCGCGCGAAATATTAAAACACCTGGGCGAAGATGGCCAGTTGCTGGCTTTTGACCAAGATGCCGACGCGCAACAAAATAGGTTTGATGATGAGCGTTTTGTTTTCATTGATCAGAACTTCCGCTATCTGAAAAACTTTTGCCGTTTGCATGGCGCTATCCCGGTTGATGGGATTTTAGCCGATCTGGGCGTTTCATCATACCAGTTTGACCAGGCCGAGCGTGGTTTCTCTATTCGCTTTGATGCCGAGTTGGATATGCGAATGAATCAATCATCCGATCTGACTGCCAAACACATTGTAAATAATTACACCGAGGCCGAGCTGCACCGCATTTTCGGGATTTATGGTGAAATACAAAATGCCAAATCGCTGGCACATACTATTGTAACCGCGCGCTTAAACGCGCCGATAGTAACCGTTGCCGATCTGAAAAACGCCATTAGTGATCGTATCCCGAAGGGGAAAGAAAATAAATACCTGGCACAGGTTTTCCAGGCGTTGCGCATCGAGGTGAACCAGGAGCTGGAGGCATTGAAAGAATTTTTAATTCAATCGGCCGAAGTATTGGTTTCGGGCGGCAGGCTGGTAGTGATGTCGTATCACTCACTTGAGGACAGGTTGGTAAAAAACTTCATCGCCAAAGGTAAATTCAGCGGCGAGGTAGAAAAGGATTTTTTTGGTAACGATCAAAAACCTTTTGATGCGGTAAGCCGTGGCGCTATCACCGCGTCGGCAGAAGAAATAGCGGGCAATAACAGGGCACGTAGTGCAAAATTAAGAATAGCAGTAAAGAAATGAGCAATCGTTTACGCACAGAAATTGAGGAAGAAGAAAGGGGAGAAACCAAATTGGTTGTCGAGGAGAAGGCCGTAAATGAAATACCGGAGAATTTTTTAACCCGGTTTTTCGCGAAGGGTTTTATTACGACCGATGAGGCCACCCGTGCGCTGCCATTTGTTTTGTTTTTGGCATTGCTGGGCATGATCTACATCGGCAATCGCCATCTGGCCGAAAAAAATATACGTGATATTGATAAAATAACCAAAGAAGTACAGGAATTAAGCTGGGACTACAAAATAACCAAAGCCGATCTGGCCTATAAAAGCACTTTAACCGAAGTGGCTAAGCGGGTAGATACTTTGGGGATCAAAGAGTCGTTACAGCCGGCTCAAAAAATTACCATTAAGGAGGATGCGGCACCATGAGTATCAGAACCAATATACTGCTTCGCGTTTACTTGGCCTTCGGCCTCATCTTGATCTTCGCCCTGGCTGTAGTGATACAAATGTATCGCCTGCAGTTTGTGCAGGGCACAAAATGGAAATCAATGGCCTCTAAATTATCAACCATCTACCAAAATGTGGACGCGAGCCGTGGTAACATTCTTTCGGTTGATGGCAGCTTGCTGGCTACCTCGGTGCCTGAGTATGAGCTGCACATGGATATGTTTGCCGGTGGTATTGCTGATGATAAAAAGTTTTACGAAAAGGTAGACTCGCTGGCGGCAAAATTAGCGCAGCTGTATCCTGATAAATCGGCCCGCGAATACTCACGTATGCTGCGCGATGCCCGTAAAGATAGCTCACGTTATGAGTTGATCAGGCGCAAAGTAACATTCCAGGAGCTAAAACAGATTCGCAAGTTCCCTATTTTTAATATGGGTAAATACAAAGGCGGTTTAATTGTATTGCAGCAAAATAAACGTATCCTGCCTTTCCGTTCATTGGCGGCGCGTACCATAGGTTATAAAAACGAGAATGTTAAAAACCCGGTTGGTTTAGAAGGCGCTTACGCCGAATATATAAATGGCGAAAGCGGCAAACGCTTAATGCAGCGTATTGCAGGTGGTGTATACATGCCGGTAAATAACGGCGAGGAAGAAATACCTGCCCGTGATGGTGCCGACATTATATCGACCATTGATGTGAACTACCAGGATGTGGCGCAGGATGCCCTGAAAAAACAACTGATAAAAAGCCAGGCCGATCATGGCTGCGTGGTGCTGATGGAAGTAGCCACCGGCGAGATCAGGGCGATATCAAACTTTACCAAAACAAAAAGCGGCGAGTATCGCGAAGTATATAATTACGCCATAAGCGACGCGAACGATCCGGGGTCTACCTTCAAACTGGCATCGTACATGACCGCTTTCGATCAGCATAAAATTGATACCAATACTTTGGTTGATGTGGAAGGCGGTAAATATAAAATGTACTATAAGAATAAAGTATTAAAAACCTTTACCGATGCCGAGCTGGGTAATGGTGTAATGACCGCCAAACGCGCCTTCGAAGAATCATCGAACGTGGCGGTGGTAAAATACATCTACTCGCACTACGCTAATAATCCGCGCGAGTTTACCGACAATTTATATGCCCTGCATCTGAATGAAAAACTGGGGCTGCAAATACATGGCGAGGCAAGGCCGGTAGTTAAAAACCCATCAAACAAAAGCTGGAGCAAGCTAACGCTGCCGCAAATGGCCTATGGTTACGAAATGCAGATAACCCCCTTGCAAATGCTCACGCTTTATAACGGTGTAGCAAACAACGGTAAAATGATAGCGCCAATATTTGTGCGCGAAATACAACGCATGGGTAACACGGTTGAACATTTCCAGGCAAGGGTGATCAACGAAAAAATGTGCAGCGATGCTACGCTGGGCAAAATGAAAAGCATGTTGGAAGGTGTAGTTTTAGAAGGTACCGGTAAAACTGTTATTAAAAACAATTTGTATAGTGTAGCGGGTAAAACCGGTACCGCGCAGTTGGCTAACGGTAACGCGGGTTATGGTGTTAAAAAATCATACCAGGCTTCTTTCTGCGGATATTTCCCGGCTAATCATCCAAAATATTCCATGATTGTGGTAGTGAATAACCCTACCGCTGGCGATTACCTGGCAGCTAAAGTGGCTGGCCCGATATTCCGTGAAATTGCCGACAGAGTTTATTCAAGCGATCTGCGCATGAACCATAACGCGCCTGTGCGGGTAGTTGGTAATACCACCATGCCAAAAGTTAAACAAGGCAATATGCAGGCCTTAAAGCAGGTATATACCAAATTGGGTATCAAACCGCTGTACGCGTCGACAAACACCAGCATTGATACCAGTAACGGATTGCCTTTTGAAGAAGTAAAATACAAAGCAGGCACCGTACCGGCAGTGACGGGAATGGGCCTGAGCGATGCCTTATATGTATTAGGCAACGCCGGCTATAAAACAAGCGTGCATGGCAGCGGCGTGGTAGCAAGCCAGTCGGTAACTGCAGGCAGCATGATACCAAAAGGATCAAAAATAACCTTAGAACTGAAATGAAATACCTGAGCGACATATTAGCGGGACTGCCATTCACCGAACTGCAAGGTGCGGCTGATGTGGAGATCAGCGCCGTTGTGTTTGATTCGCGCAAGGTAGTGCCGGGTTCGCTGTTCGTTGCTGTAAAAGGTACGATGGTTGATGGGCATGATTATATTGAGAAGGCTATAAAGGATGGCGCCGTAGCGGTAATATGCGAAGAACTGCCTGCCCACACAGCTACAGAGGTCGACTTTTTAATGGTGGCCGATTCGGCAGTTGCGCTGGGTGTTGTGGCTGCTAATTTTTACGATAACCCTTCGAATAAATTAAAGCTGGTTGGCGTAACCGGTACCAATGGTAAAACTACCGTGGCTACTTTATTATACCAATTATTCCGTGACCTGGGTTATAAATGCGGATTGCTATCGACAGTTGAGAATCAGGTGAACGGTAAGGTAGTACCTGCAACCCACACCACGCCCGACCCGGTTGAGCTGAATAAACTGCTGGATGAAATGATTGCCCAGGGCTGCGATTACTGCTTTATGGAAGTAAGCTCGCATGCCGTAGCGCAGCATCGTATTTCGGGCCTGAGTTTTTCGGGAGCGATATTCACCAATTTGACGCATGATCATTTAGATTATCATAAAACATTCGAAAACTATCTGAAAGCTAAAAAAGCGTTTTTTGACGGCTTGCCAAAAAACGCTTTTGCCTTAACCAATATCGACGACAGGAATGGCAATGTAATGCTACAAAATACCAAAGCGCATAAAAAAACCTACGCGCTGAAAAGTATGGCCGATTTTAAAGCTAAAATTTTAGAAAATCAGTTTGGTGGCTTATTGCTGCATATTGATACCGAAGAGGTTTGGTTTAAAATGGTAGGCAGCTTTAACGCTTATAACCTGCTGGCAGTATATGCTACCGCGATGCTGTTAGACCAGGACAAGGCAAAAGTGCTGACCAGCCTGAGCAAACTACATGGCGCCGAAGGCCGGTTCGACTATGTAATATCACCAAACAAGATCATCGGTATTGTTGATTACGCGCATACGCCCGATGCTGTACAAAATGTGTTGAGCACCGTTCACGATATCCGTAAGGGAAATGAAAAAGTGATCACCGTTATTGGCTGCGGCGGCGACAGGGATAAAACTAAGCGCCCCGTTATGGCAAAAGTGGCCTGCGAGTGGAGCGATAAAGTGATCCTGACATCAGACAACCCACGCTCGGAAGACCCGGCCCAGATCATCAAAGAAATGGAAGTGGGGGTTGACGCGAAATATAAAAGATCGACCGTAAGTATTGTTGACAGGCACGAGGCGATAAAAACCGCGGTTATGCTGGCACAACCGGGCGACATTATTCTGTTGGCCGGAAAGGGGCACGAAAAATACCAGGAAATAAAAGGTGTGAAAAATCACTTTGATGATAAAGAAGAGTTGCTGAACCAATTTAAACTGATGGCGTAAATGTTATACTATCTATTTACATACCTGAACAAAAACTATAGCATTCCGGGTGCGGGTGTATTTCAATACATCACGTTCAGGATGGCTATGGCGGTTATTACGTCATTAATTATCACCACGGTTTATGGCCGCAGGCTGATTGATTACCTGCGCTACAAACAAGTAGGCGAAACCGTGCGTAACCTGGGTTTAGAGGGCCAAATGCAAAAAGCGGGTACACCTACCATGGGCGGGTTGATCATTATTGCGGGTATACTAATCCCAACGTTATTATTTGCCAGGTTAGAAAACGTGTATGTGATTTTGATGATAGTGACCACAGTTTGGCTGGGAGCCATTGGCTTTTTAGACGATTACATCAAGATATTTAAAAAGAACAAAGAGGGTTTAGCCGGAAGGTTCAAGATCATAGGCCAGGTTGGTTTGGCATTGATCATTGGCTTTACCATGTACTATAATAAAAATATCCTGGTACAACAGGAGGTTAAGCCCCCGGTTAAATATGACGCCAAGGTTGAGTACCACATAAAAAACGACAAAAACGGCAAGCCTATTTCCGTTTTAACTCAGGACATTAAATCGACCAAAACAACCATCCCTTTTTACAAGAACAATGAACTTGATTACGGCAAGGTGCTTAGTTTTTTAGGCCCTGGTTATGAAAATTATACGCTGGTAGTATTCCTGTTCTTTGTGATCGTCATTATTACTGCCATATCAAATGGTGCCAATATTACCGATGGGATTGACGGCCTGGCAACAGGCACATCGGCCAATATCGGTATTACATTGGCTATACTGGCTTATGTATCAAGTAACTATATCATATCAGGTTACCTTAATATAATGTACATACCCAAATCTGAAGAACTGGTGGTATTTGCAGGAGCATTTGTGGGTGCATGTGTTGGTTTCTTATGGTATAACTCATACCCCGCGCAGGTATTTATGGGCGATACAGGCAGTTTGGCCATTGGCGGCATTATAGCAGTATTTGCCATTATGATACGTAAAGAATTATTGCTGCCATTATTATGTGGGATATTCCTGGTAGAGAATGTGTCGGTGATGATGCAGGTAGGCTGGTTTAAATACACTAAAAAGAAATATGGCGAGGGCCGCAGGATTTTCCTGATGTCGCCGCTGCATCATCATTATCAGAAAAAAGGTTTTCACGAAGCAAAAATTGTCACCCGCTTCTGGATCATCGGCATTATGCTGGCTATTTTAACTGTGGTGACTTTGAAATTAAGGTAAAGGCTGAAAGGCTAAAGCTAAAAGAATAATGAACAACAAAAACAATATACATGCTGATTCTCCCTCTCCTTTGGAGAGGGCCGGGGTGAGGCTGGTGATCCTTGGGGCCGGCGAAAGCGGGGTGGGGTCGGCATACCTTGCCCGGCAGCAGGGGTATGATGTTTTTGTGTCAGATTTCGGTGCTATCGCTCCTCATTATAAAGAACAATTGCAAAGCTGGAACATCCGCTTTGAAGAGAATGGCCATAGCGAGGCAGATATATTAAACGCTGCTGAGGTGATCAAAAGCCCGGGGATACCTGAGAAGGCGCCGATCATCAAAAAACTAAGAGAGAAAGGTGTGCCGGTGATATCAGAGATCGAATTTGCAGGCAGATACACCGGCGCGAAAATAATAGGCATTACCGGGTCGAACGGTAAAACTACCACCACCAGCCTTACACACTTTATCCTGAAAAACGCGGGATTAAATGTGGGTCTGGCAGGTAACATCGGTAAAAGCTTTGCCTACCAGGTAGCTACCGAAAAATTTGATTGCTACGTGTTAGAGCTAAGCAGCTTTATGCTGGATGACATGTACCAGTTTAAAACAAACATAGCGGTATTGCTGAACATCACACCCGATCACCTGGACAGGTACGAGTACAAGATGGAAAACTATGCCGCGTCAAAATTCAGGATCACACAAAATCAAACCGCCGACGATGTATTTATTTACTGCGCCGACGATGAGGAAACGATAAAAGGAATGGAAGGAAAAAGCTTTAACGCCAAACTACTGCCATTCTCTATTAAAAAAAAAACTATACCGGGAGCATATCTCGACAACGACAATATTGTCATCAACACACCACAAGAACATTTTAAAATGTCAATCAACGATTTAGCCCTGCAAGGCAAGCACAACATCTACAACTCTATGGCATCAGGCATTGTAGCAAAAGTGCTCGAATTACGCAATGATTCCCTGAGGGAAAGTTTGGCAACCTTTAAAAACATTGAGCACAGGCTGGAGTCGGTTGGTAAAATATCGGGCATTAGCTTTATTAATGACTCGAAGGCTACCAACGTAAACTCAACCTGGTATGCTTTAGAGAGTATGAGCAGCGATGTTGTGCTGATATTGGGTGGTGTTGATAAAGGCAACGACTACACTATGCTGAAAGACCTGGTTAAGCAAAAAGTAAAAGCCATAGTTTGCCTGGGTAAAGATAACCAGCGTATTCATGATGCCTTTGAAGACGATGTAGACATGATCGTTAACACATCATCAGCAGCCGAAGCGGCACAAACCGCTTATCACCTGGCTACTAAAGGCGATACGGTTTTACTATCGCCGGCATGTGCCAGCTTTGATCTGTTTAAAAATTACGAGGACAGGGGGAATCAGTTTAAGGCGGCGGTAAAGGAATTATAAGCCCCACCCAACCCTCCCCGGAGGGGGAGGGCTTTAAATAGAGAATATTAAAAAAATAAATAGAATGAAATAAAAAAAGTCTTCCCTACTGGGGGAGATTTAGAGGGGGCAAAATGAACGCAATATTAGGAAGCATAAAAGGAGATCGTTGGATATGGCTTATCGTCATATTGCTTTCGTTGATATCATTATTAGCTGTATACAGCGCGATAGGTACGTTGGCCTATAAACGCGGCGTGGGGGCAGAATCGATATTGATCAAGCACCTGGCCATGATCATTGGCGGTATTGTGCTGATGTATATTTCGCATAAGCTGGATTACAGGTACTATTCGGGTATTTCAAAATTGCTGATGGTGATTACCATACCTCTGTTAATATATACATTGATATTTGGCAGCAATATAAATGATGCAAAACGATGGATATCCATCCCAGGTATGGGTCTAAGTTTTCAGACATCTGACTTAGCCAAACTGGCACTCATTACTTACCTGGCTCGTATGCTTTCGCGTAAGCAGGAAAATATAAAGGATGTTAAGCAATCGTTCATTCCTATCATTAGTTCAGTGTGTATTGTGTTTGCGCTGATTGCGCCTGCCAATCTTTCTACAGCATTAATGCTGTTTGGTGTAAGCATCTTACTGTTGATTATTGGTCGTATTAGTATAAAACAAATAGCCGTAACCTGTGCAGCGGGGGCGGTTGTATTGGTGTTTATATTATTTACAGGTATTGGAGGTCGAAACACTACCCGCTTATCGCGTATCAAAACATTTTTGCATCCCGAAAAGGCTGATGTGAGCAGGTCCTTCCAGGCAGATCATGCCAAGATAGCAATTGCCACCGGTGGGGTATTTGGAAAGGGGCCGGGCAAAAGCAATGAAGTAAATTACTTACCCGAAGCTTACTCGGACGAGATCTATGCCATTATCGTTGAAGAGTATGGTTTGTTAGGCGGCATTGTATTGATAGGTATTTATGTGTTCTTACTATACCGGTGCATAAAAATAGTGACGAGGGCCCCAAAAGCGTTCGGCGCCTTACTGGCAGCAGGCTTAAGTTTTAGTTTAACCATACAGGCATTTGCCAATATGGCGGTAGCGGTTGGTTTAGGGCCGGTAACGGGTGTGCCTTTGCCTTTTGTAAGTATGGGCGGTACATCTATGCTGTTTACCAGCGTGGCGTTCGGCATTATACTATCGGTTAGCCGGGATATTGACGAACCGAAAAAAGTAGTAGTAGGCGAGATAAGGGAAGTGGCTGTCGCGTAGCGACAGAGGTTAGAGATTAAAGATTAGAAATAAAGAAATAAACTACACCATGGACTATTGACCATGGTCTATGGACAAATAAAAATGGCACAAGGTAAAAGAATCATCATTAGCGGCGGCGGCACAGGGGGGCACATCTTCCCGGCTATTGCTATTGCCAATGCTTTGAAAAAGCTTGACCCTGCTACCGAGATCTTATTTGTGGGTGCCAATGGCCGTATGGAGATGGAAAAAGTTCCGTCGGCAGGTTATAAAATTATCGGGCTCAACATTCAGGGTATCCAGCGTAAATCTGTCTGGAAAAATCTTATGTTCCCGGTTAAGCTGTTTAACAGTGTGAGTAAATCACTTAAAATAATCAAGAATTTTAAACCCGATGCCGCGGTAGGTGTTGGGGGATATGCTTCCGGTCCGTTATTGTATGCCGCGTCATTGAGGGGTATACCTTATTTGATACAGGAGCAAAACTCGTACGCGGGCGTAACCAATGAATGGCTGGGGAAAAAGGCCGAAAAAATATGTGTGGCTTTTGATGGCATGGAGCAGTTTTTTCCGGCTGATAAAATTATAAAGACCGGCAACCCCATCCGTAAAGATTCGGTGGATATCGCCAACAAAAAAATGCAGGCGCTGGAGCTGTTCAAACTGTCGAACTTTAAGAAAACTATTTTGGTTACCGGCGGCAGTTTGGGCGCGCGTACCTTAAATATGAGCGTAATAGCAGGTTTAGATAAACTGATAGCTGCCGATGTGCAGATTATTTGGCAAACCGGTAAGTTCTACTATAAAACTATTATAGAGCAGTTTGGTGAGGATTTTAACCCTAACATACGCATCATGGAATTTGTGAACCGTATGGACCTGGCCTATGCAGCTGCCGATGTTATTATTTCAAGAGCGGGCGCGGGTACTATTGCCGAACTATGCGTAATTAAAAAACCGGTTATCCTGGTGCCTTCGCCCAATGTGGCCGAGGATCATCAAACCAAAAACGCGCTGGCGCTGGTACATGAGCAGGCCGCCGCTTTTATACCAGACAGGGACGCGGAAGTTAAACTGATTGACAAAGCGCTTGAGCTTTTAAAAGATAAAGAATTACAAAAAAAATTAAGCGACAACATTGGCAAACTGGCTATGCCCGATGCCGATGAAGTGATAGCGAAAGAGGTTATACAAATAACAATTAATAACAATTAAATCTTGACTCTGCCTCCCCTAACGGGGAGCAGAGTTTTTGGTTGATTAAGCTGATTAAGAGAGTAGTTAAAAAAGGAAAAATAAAAAGTTGAAAGGGCTGCAAAGCGAGTGAAAAATAACCACTCACTATAATCACCCAATCAACCACTCACTAAAACAATGGAATTACGCAACATACAACGGGTTTATCTGATTGGCATTGGCGGCATAGGCATGAGCGGCCTGGCACGCTATTTCAATCATTTGGGTTGTATTGTTTGCGGTTACGATAAAACACCTACCGACCTTACCGATAACCTGCGCAACGAAGGTATACAGGTGGTATTTGAAGATACCTGTGAGAATGTGCCAAAAAGTTTCCGTGATGTTGATGACAGCACATTGGTTATTTACACGCCAGCTATTCCTAAGGATTCGGATATACTGAACTTTTTTGAGCGCAAAGGCTTTGTATTGTGGAAACGTTCGCAGGTTTTAGGTTTGATCAGCAAGGGTAAATTCACCATAGCGGTGGCAGGTACACACGGTAAAACTACTACCTCATGCATGGTGGCGCATATATTGAAAGCTACCGGTAAAGATTGTTCGGCATTTTTAGGCGGCATTGCTACTAATTACGATACCAACGTTTTATTTGGCAACAATGATATTGTGGTAGTTGAGGCTGATGAATATGACCGCTCGTTTTTAACGCTTTATCCAAACACCGCTATCATCACATCGATGGATGCCGATCATTTGGATATTTACGGCGATCATGCGCAGCTTACCGAGTCGTTCCAGCTATTTGCTTCACAGATAAAAAGCGGTGGGGTGCTTATACATCGTAAAGGCTTGCCGTTATATAATGGCTTTACTTACAGCATTGACGGCGATGCCGATGCTACTGCCGAAAATATCCGTGTGGAAAATGGCGATTTTTATTTTGATTTTAAACGCGGTTCCATCACCATACCTGACATAAAATTAGGTATTGCAGGTTTGCATAACATTGAGAACGCGGTTGCCGCTACCGAAGCTGCGATGCGTTTGCATATTGATTACGATGCCATCAAGGCTGCATTAGGCTCATTTAAAGGCGTAAAACGCAGGTTTGAATATATCATTAAAAACGACCATCAAATTTATATTGATGATTACGCGCATCATCCGGAAGAATTGCGGGCCGCTATATCATCAGTAAAACGTTTGTATCCCGGAAAAAAGCTCACAACAATTTTCCAACCGCACTTATTTACCCGCACCCGCGATTTTGTTGACGGCTTTGCCGAGGTGCTGGATATGAGCGACGAGCTGATACTGCTTGATATTTATCCGGCGCGCGAACTGCCGATAGAAGGTGTAACATCGGCCATGATCATGGACCGTATGAAATTACAGAACAAGCAAATATTAGATAAACAAGAAGCTATTGAATATATACAGTCGACAAAACCTGAACTGCTTTTAACCGTAGGCGCGGGCGATATTGACCAGTTAGTACAACCATTAAAAACCGCTTTGCAAGATGTTTAAGAAACACATATGGCGCAAAATAGGAATAGGCTTTGCCTGGCTCATCAGCCTGGGCGGACTTATCGCGCTGATGAGTTTCATCGGCCTAAAAAAAGCCGAAGTGGTTTGTAAAGATGTAAAAATATATATACCCGGTAACCAGTATTTTATTGATAAAGATCAGGTTGAAAAAATATTACACATCAGCAGCTATACTTTGGTTGGCCGCAAAATGGATAACATTAACCTGCACGATCTGGAAAGTAAACTACGTGCCAACCCGTTCATTGAGCTGGCAAAGGTTTATGCCGATATGGATGGCGTGATCATGATCGAGATTGCGCAGCGCCAGCCCATACTGCGTATCATGAACCAGTTCGACCAGGATTTTTATGTAGATAAGAACGGATTGAAAGTGCCGCTATCGGCCAACTTTACCGCGCGGGTGCTGGCCGTGAACGGCTATATCGAAGAGCCATTTGGCGGTAAGGTTGATACGTTGCACACTCAATTGGCAAAGGATATTTTTAAAACGGTAAGCTACATCAGGCAGGATTCGCTTTGGAATGCCCAGGTGGCCCAGGTGTATGTAAATGATAAACACGAAATAGAATTGATACCCCGCGTAGGCAACCAGCGCATATTGTTAGGTAACGCCGACTCGCTGGATGTAAAGTTTCATAACCTGCTGGCATTTTATAAGCAAGCGTTGCCGCAGGTAGGCTGGGACGCTTATAAGCTGATCAACATAAAATATGCAAACCAGATTATCGGGGTAAAAAATTCAAAAGCCGACTCGCTTAAATTAAAAGCCGCGGCCGACTCAACAAAATTAAAATCAGACACATCTCTAATTAAGCAGTAATATGGATAAGAGTTCAACACAAGAAAAAAGTTCGCCAATTGTAGTGGGATTGGATATTGGTACCACTAAAATTTGCGCAATCGTTGGTCGCCGTGGCAAAAACGGCAAGATCGAGGTATTGGGTATCGGTAAAGCCGAATCGGCAGGGGTAACCCGTGGCGTAGTGTCAAATATCGACAAAACGGTATACGGCATCACCCAGGCGGTTGATATCGCGGGCACGCAGTCAAACGTCGAGATCCGCGTGGTAAACGTGGGTATTGCCGGTCAGCACATCAAAAGTTTACAGCACCGCGGGCTAATTACGCGCCGCGACCTGCAAACCGAGATCAGCCGCAAGGATATTGACAAACTGGTTGAAGATATGTATAACCTGGTGATGCCTCCGGGCGAGGAGATCATCCATGTATTACCACAGGAGTTTACGGTTGATAGCGAACCGGGCGTAAAAGATCCTATAGGTATGGCCGGTGTGCGTTTGGAAGCTAACTTCCACATCATATCAGGCCAGGTTACTGCCATAAAAAATATTGTTAAATGTGTTACCAAAGCGCACCTGGAAAGCCAGGAGCTGATACTGGAGCCATTGGCGTCATCCGAGTCGGTGTTGAGCGACGAAGAAAAAGAAGCCGGTGTGGTATTGGTTGATATTGGTGGCGGTACTACCGATGTGGCCATCTTCCATGAAGGTATCATTCGCCATACCGCCGTTATTCCGTTTGGTGGTAACAGCGTAACCGAAGATATCCGCGAGGGCTGCTCTGTAATGCGCAACATTGCCGAGCAGTTAAAGGTAAGGTTTGGCTCGGCCCTGGCTGAAGAGAATAAAGAAAATGAGATTGTTTGCGTGCCGGGATTACGTGGTCGCGAGCCCAAAGAAATATCAGTAAAAAACCTGGCCTTTGTTATCCAGGCCCGTATGGAGGAGATCGTAGAGCATGTGTATTATGAGATCAAATCATCCGGTTACGAGAAAAAACTGATAGCAGGTATTGTAATAACCGGTGGTGGTGCCCAGCTTAAGCACCTGCCGCAAATGGTTGAATTTGTAACCGGGCTTGATTGTCGCGTAGGATACCCTAACGAGCACCTGGCCAAAAACGAAGTATTGCCAAAAAACATATACGAAGAACTGCAAAGCCCAACATTTGCCACAGGTATAGGCCTGCTGATAAAAGGTATCCAGAAAATGGAGTACAACGATGTGGTGGTTCAAGAACCGGCACGCGTAAAAGTTGACAAAGGCAGCAAATACAGCGACGACCGTAAGTTCGGGCTGTTTGGCAAAATACTGGAAAGCGGTAAGAAATTTATTAAAGACGATATTAAAGACGAAGACTTTCTGAAATAATTATTCACACATTCTGATTTTTCAACATTGTTCACATTTGTAGAAAAATTTTGTTGAAAAAGTCATAATATTACAGTGGTTAAATCTAAGATTCGTCAAATCAACTACATAGCTGAAATACAAGGATTATGAAATTTGAGATGTTAAAAGAAAAATCGTCAATCATCAAGGTAATTGGTGT
>DATJJI010000169.1:0-3980 GCA_035492275.1 Mucilaginibacter sp. | reverse complement strand
AGTTACCAATTTTATTACAGGTCACAATAGAGATGGTAGACTTCAACACATCCTCATAAAACTCAATAGGTTTTGTGCTGGCTGTATTATCAATAAACACACAGTTAGGCAGGTTCATGCTTTTCATTTTGGCGATGAAAGCAGGCAGGTCAGCTTGTTCGGCCGATTGATCCAGCTCGTCCTCCCACTTAGCCAGCGATACGCCATCGGTATTAAAAACCATTTTACGGGTGTTACTTATGCCGGCTATCTTTACCTGTATGCCATTGTTTTCCTGCAGAAAAGCCGCATGACCGTTTAACTGTTTAAACAGTGTTTTGCCAATGTTGCCGGTACCTAAACAGAAAGCATGCAGGGTTTTGGTCAATTGCACAAAGAACGCGTCGTGCACAGCATTTAAAGCTTTTGCCAGATCGGTTGATGAAATGATCACCGAGATATTATACTCTGATGATCCTTGTGCTATGGCACGTACGTTAACACCATTACGACCCAGTGAGTGGAACAATTTGCCCGATACACCCGGAGTTTCTTTCATATTCTCGCCCACTACGGCTAATATGGCCAGGTCTCTTTCTATATCTACATGCTCCAGTTTTTTGACTAATAGTTCCAATTCAAATTCCTGTTCAATTACCTGGCGCGCGCGTTCGGTATCGCCCGGCGATACGGCGAAGGTGATACTATGTTCTGATGAAGATTGGGTGATCAATATCACATTGATCTGCTCACGGGCCAGCAGTGAAAACAAGCGCCCGCTAAAGCCCGATTTGCCCACCATGCCGCTGCCTTCCACATTTAATATGCTGATATTATTGATAGACGAAATACCTTTAATAGCCAGGTTTGATGGTTTGCAATCGTGTTGTATAATAGTGCCTGCAAAATCAGGCTCAAACGTGTTTTTTATAACGATAGGTATCTTCTTCAAAAACGCCGGTATCATGGTTGGCGGGTAAATTACCTTAGCACCAAAGTATGAAAGCTCCATAGCCTCGGTATAAGTTAGCTCGGGTAAGGAGAACGCTTTTTGCACCATGCGCGGGTCGGCGGTCATCATGCCGTTCACGTCGGTCCATATCTGTATTTCGGCTGCATTCAACGCCGAGCCAAAAATAGCGGCGGTATAGTCACTGCCGCCACGGCCAAGCGTGGTGATCTGTCCGTATTCATTGCCTGCTATAAATCCGGTTACAAACAACATTTTGCCTTTGTTTTCCTGGTGAAGGCCGCGGATAAGTTGTTCGGTCAATTCGGTATTTACTTTAGCCTGCCCAAAAGAGCTATCGGTTTTTATCACTTCTGACGCATCAATAAACAAGGCTTCCGGAAAATATTGCGCGGCAATTTTACTGATCATTAAGGTTGAGCAGCGCTCACCGTAGCTCAGCACCATATCACGGGTTTTTGGGGTAAGCTCGCGCAGAGTAAGTATACCTTGCAGCAGTTCTTCCAACTGGTTAAAATTGATCTTTAAGCGGGTTAGCGCAGGGTTTTGATTTTGTATTTCAAGTAAGCCTTTTACCACTTCAAAATGGCGTTTTTCCAGTTCGGCTAAAGGCTCAGTAAAATCCTTGCCCTCGGCAGCGTTTTCGGCCATCGAGATCAGCAGGTTGGTAACCCCACTCATGGCCGATAGTACAACTACGGGTTTATCGCCCGGTTGCTTAACCTCATCTTTTAATATGTTTAATAAGGTTTGAATACTTTGAACTGAACCTACGGATGTTCCGCCAAATTTTAAAATTTTCATCAATGCAGCTATTAAAACAAAAGCGCCTTCCTCTTTGCTGGAGGAAGGCGCTCATGTGGTTTTTTTTTTATGTTTTTACACCATACGATTATCTTCCTCCGTTAATTATCCCGGTGGTTGTAGTCGTAGTTGTTGTGGTGTTGTTTGCGTTCATACTATAATGCCTGTAAAGTAAGTAGATATTTTTTTAATATACAAGGATAAAATAAAAAAAGTGGGAGTGTGATATAAAAGGAGTGGTATTTGCTCTATAATTGCATAGAATTTAAAAATGCAGGGACTCATTACCAAATCAACCGGAAGCTGGTACCAGGTGCAAACACCGGGTGGGAAGGTATACGATTGCCGTATAAAAGGCAAGTTCCGTATTAAAGGCATAACCACCACCAACCCAGTTGCCGTTGGGGATATGGTTGATTTTGAATTAGAGCCCGAGCAAGATACAGGCGTAATTACCAACCTGCATCCGCGAAAAAATTATATCATCCGCAAATCCATCAACCTGTCAAAACAAGGGCAGATCATTGCCGCTAATCTCGACCAGGCACTTTTGGTGGTTACTTTAGCTTCACCGCGTACCTCATTGGGATTCATCGACCGTTTTCTGGTAACTGCCGAGGCTTATGATATCCCCGCTAAGCTGGTTTTTAACAAGCTCGATCTTTTTAGTGACGAAGGATTAGAGATACTGGCCCATTACCAGTCGGTTTATGAAAATATTGGTTACCCATGCTACAATGTTTCTGCATTAGAGGGTACTAACCTTAACCAGGTAAAAGATTTATTGAAAGATAGCGTGACCCTGTTCTCGGGCCATTCGGGCGTTGGTAAATCAAGCCTGATCAATGCCCTGCTGCCCGACTTGGAACTGCGCACCAGCGAAGTATCCGAGTGGAGCGATAAAGGCACCCACACCACCACCTTTGCCGAAATGTTTGAACTACCCGAAGGTGGTTTTATCATCGATACCCCAGGCATACGTGAATTAGGTGTTATTGACATTGAAAAACACGAACTGGGCCATTTTTTCCCAGAAATGCGCGGGCGAATGCATAATTGCAAATTCAATAATTGCCAGCATATCAATGAACCCGGTTGCGCCGTACTGGCAGCGTTAGAAAACGGCGAAATAGAACTATCGCGTTATGAAAGCTACCTGAGTATTTATAATGGGAATGATACGAGGGCATAGGAAATAATAAACAAAACACACCGATATATCATCGGTTATTATAAATATAAACCCGGTATCATGAAAAAATGGATTGCGCTTTTGCCATTCCTGGTCGTTTTGTCGTCATACAAAACAGATGACGCGCATGGCCAATGGACGCTGCTCAAAACAATCAACACGCCGAATGCACGTAACGAATGCGGCTTTGCTACGGTAAACGGAAAAATGTACCTGTTAGGCGGCGATGGCCCTGCAATGCCGGTTGATATTTTTGATCCGGCAACTTCTACATGGTTAAAAGGCACACAAGCGCCGGTAATTATGCATCATTTTCAGGCGGTAAGTTTAGGAACAAATGTTTATGTGCTTGACGCCTTTGGCGACAGGAATTATCCTAACCAGGTACCGCTGCCAAACACCTATTGCTACAACACGCAAACAGATACCTGGAAACAATTGGCCGGATTGCCGGAAGACCGCAGGAGAGGCGGGGCAGGTGCAGCACTTTACAACGGTAAACTTTACCTGGTTTGCGGTATACTGCACGGACATAGCTCCGGAACCACCAACATGTTTGATGTGTATGATCCAACAACAAATACCTGGTCATCTTTACCAAACGCACCTCACATACGCGATCACAGCATGGCTACTGTAGTGGGCGATAAACTATATGCCGTAGGCGGCCGTAATACCAGTTTGCATGATGCTAATAATTTTATGTCGTTTTTTGATAAGGTGGTGCTGGATGTGGATTGCTATGATTTTAGGGCCGGCAAATGGAGCACCCTTGCAGCCAAATTGCCTATGGGAACCGGTGGTGGTACCTGCGTAAACTTAGACGGAAAGATATTTTACATAGGCGGCGAGCGCGCCACTGCTGCCAAACCCAATGGCCCGCAAAAAGATGTGTTTTACCTCGACCCGGCAAGCCCTAAAGAATGGATAGCGGTCCCGAGCCTAAATAAAGCGCGAAACGGGGTTGGCGGCACCGTGTACGATCATAAAATATATATCGCAGGCGGTACGCAGGGCGATGTAGGATTGGAGGCT
>DATJJI010000168.1:0-38456 GCA_035492275.1 Mucilaginibacter sp. | reverse complement strand
ATTCGGATTAGTACCGCTCGCTTTTTTCAATACACCACCTTGCAATTTCACTGCATTACCTACACGTAAGCGGCAATTACCGCCTAAGGTCGATTTAATTTTCACTTCGCTCAGTTTACCGTCTTTCCATTTCATGCTCACAATTTCGAAACCGCCGCGAGCCCTTAAGCCGCTAATGCTACCCTCCGGCCATGCATCAGGCAAAGCCGGTAGCAGGAACAAGGATTCATCAGCGCTTTGCATCAGCATTTCGGTGATACCGGCAGTGCAACCAAAGTTACCATCTATCTGGAACGGTGGATGCGCATCAAACAAGTTTGGATAAGTACCGCCACCGCTGTTGGCGCTGCCTTTATTTTTTCCGGTCGGTGTTAATTGGTTTTGTATCAATTTAAAAGCGTGGTTACCATCCAGGAAACGGGCCCAGAAATTAACCTTCCAACCCATTGACCAGCCTGTTGAAACATCGCCACGGTAAATCAGTGAAGTACGTGCAGCGTCGAACAACTCAGGTGTGCGGTATGGCGATATTTGGTTACTTGGATACAAACCATATAAATGCGATACGTGGCGGTTATGATCGTTCGGGCTATCCAGGTCATGCAGCCACTCCTGCAACTGGCTGTACTGGCCTATTTGCATAGGCGGCAGGCGTTTGCGCGCGGCTTCCAGCTTGGCTGCAAATTCTTTATCGGTATTTAAAATTTTAGACGCTTTGATCACATAGCTAAAAATATCAAAAGCTAACTGATTATCCATTGTACAGCCTGCATCAATAGCTACACCTTTATAAGCAGCCGGTGCATTTTCGGGCGAGCCTGACGGAGAGATCACTAACCAGTGATGCTCAGGCTCCTCAATTAAAAACTCCAGGTAAAACTGGGCGGCACCTTTTAACGCAGGGTAAACCGATTTTAAGTAAGCTTTATCGCCATTATACATATACCTGTCCCACAACTGCGTGCTCAACCAAACACCACCTGATGGCCATAGTCCTGAAAAGATACCATCCACAGGGCCGGTTATGCGCCATAAGTCGGTATTATGGTGGGCCAACCAACCGCCAACGCCATACATAGTTTTAGCAGTTCCCTGGCCGGTTACCGAAAGATCCTTCACCATCTGTACCAATGGCTCGTGCATTTCGGCAAGGTTGGTTTCTTCGGATGGCCAGTAGTTCATCTCGGTATTAATGTTGATGGTATACTTACTGCCCCAGGGTGGATTCATTTCTTTATTCCATATACCCTGCAGGTTAGCAGGCTGCCCGCCCGGTTGCGATGACGAGATCAGCAAATACCTGCCAAACTGAAAATACAGCTCAACCAATTGAGGATCGTTACCACCGGCGAAACCGGCAACGCGCCTGTCGGTTGCATTTTTTGCCGAATCGGTTACTCCTAAGTCAAATTTTACACGATTAAAGTATTTTTGATAAGCAGCAATATGTGCACTTACCAATTGCGCATAGGTTTTTGGCCAGGCTTTATCTAAATACGCTGTTGCGCGCAAGCTTTCGTTGGCGCTGATATCATCGTATTTTACAAAGTTGGTCGCTATCGATATAAAAATGGTTACCGTATTCGCTTTGCTAACATTTACCGAAGTGTCGGATGCAGCTATCTCCCCGCCTTCGGTTTTAATTTTAACCTGCGCCTGGAATTTATCCTGACCCTTTATACCATCCTTATCACCTGAAATGCCTGATAATACCAGTTCATCTTTGCCTTTGGTCACTACATTTGATTTTTGCGGGCTCCACATAGCGGCCGAAAAGGTAAGGCTACCCGGTTGGCTCGCTGTTAAATGAACTATAATAACCTGATCAGGTTGCGATGAAAACACCTCGCGTTTATAAGTTACACCATTTACAGTGTAGCTGGTGGTAGCAATAGCCTTTTGCAGATCAAGGTCACGATAGTAATTCTCGTAATGGTCATGCCCCGGAAAGTTCAGGTTTAAATTACCAACAGGCTGGTAACACATTCCGTTAACTTTTTCAGACTTGATCTCTTTACTGGCTATAGCCGCGGCTTCTTTGTGTTTATTTTCAAAGATGAGCCTTCTTACTTCGGGCAATGCGGCTAACGCGCTTTTGCTGTCGTTACGGTTTGGGCCGCCGCTCCATAAGGTGGCTTCATTAAGCTGAATGGTTTCCTTTTCAGGATTACCATAAACCATACCGGCCAAACGGCCGTTGCCTACGGGCATGGCACGTTCCCAAACTTTGCCCGAAGGGCTATCATACCATAACTTTAAATTGTTTTGCTGTGCAAACACAGTAAGCGTAGCACTTAAAAGCATAAAGGTTAGAATACCTTTTTTGAGGTTTTTTTGAGAGGTCATTTTATTTAACTTGATTAACTGCGTCCAGTAAAGAATTATCGGCTAAGCCTTTGTCCATTAGTTTTTTCCAGATACCATATACCGCGGCGTTCCATCCCTGGTTGGGTTTGTTGGGTTCGCCGGTCGAGGTATTAATAAATTCAAAGTAGGTTCCGCCTAATTTAAAGTCGAGCGCGCCGCGCCAAAGCAATTCTTTTTTAGCGCCGGGAACCTTATGCAGATAGCTATCCATTAAAAACTGCATATCATACAAAAACCATGAACCGCCTGCCTGGTAAGTTCCGGGCGCACCAGGGTTTACCGGTTTAAAATCTTTAACCTGGTAGGCAGACATAGGCGCGAAATCGCCGTTAGGCAAACAAATATCTTTATAGCCGTATTGCGTTTTGGCAATTTTAACAATGGTATTAAAATGCGCGGCAACCATCTCGTCACTCAATAAAGGCTTATTAAAAAACACCTGCGATAACAGGTCACCCATTAAAGGATCTACAGCCGGGTAATCTTTCTTTTCGCTCACCGGGAAATAGCCGCCTTTGGCATTGAACATGCCACGATATTGTTTGATAGCCAGGTCAACAGATGCTTTAGGATGCAGACCCAACTTTTCGGCCGACATCAGCGCTACGATCATCAGCCCCTGGTTGGCGGTGATCACGTCATCTTCATCAAACGCCACCACGTCCATCCAATATTGAAAATTTTTCAGGCCGCCGCCATCGTAAGCATAAAACTTGCCATCTTTAATGTGCGCGTCAATATAATCCAGGCTTTTTTGAGCGCCAACCATATCAGGGGTTCCGCCATCCAGTTTGGTACGATAAGCCCAAATCATGGTAAATAGCGGCCTGTCTGACCCATGCTGCTGGCTTGCCGATTCGTGTTTGTAGCACTCGGCAGCATATTTGGCGGGTAACACAAATGATTGCCAGAAGCTGTCGCGGGTATATTCTTTATTGCTGTACTTTATGCCCGGCACTACCCAATAAGTACTATAGCCGGTTTCGTTTTTACGTAAAAGCATATAGTTTGACGACCATGAAGTGGCTCCCAAACGATCGGTAATATTGTTCCATCTTTTGGCAATGGCGAACAAAATATCTTTACGCAGATTATTTACATCGCCGGCAGTACTTTTAAATATGATGCCGTTAAAAACATGTGGTTTATTAATGCCTATTTTATGATAGTAAGGCCCGGCATAAAGCGCAGCAGGAATAGGTGTTATTGTTTTTCCGTCATCGCCTGATGAAAGTTTGGCCTCTTTATGATCCGGATCAACATGTTGTGTGGTAAAGTTATCATAAAAAACAGGCGAATCATTTAACGCCACTACGGAAACGTTCCCGGTTTTTATAGCGATAACCGGCAAATCCTGCATTTTTATAGAACCGAAGCCAATATTTTTAGGATTATGCGGGCTTTCGCGATATATTTCTTCTTTGGTTTCTTCGCCCAGGTAGGTGTAAAGTGCACCCTCTTTATAGTTGGCTTGTAATGATAAGAAGCACGAGTCGGGACGATTTGAGCTGGCGGTTACCACATACCGCACCTGCCCATTAACTAAGGTTACACTGGTTGATACGTTGATGCCATCAATGGTCTTGGTTAATGAAACAGGTTTAGAAATATCACTGGTAAAGGTACCCGCTACTACGGCAGGCTTATTTGCACGCTCCAATAACACGCTCCAAACAATATTTGATTGCGCGTTTGCGGTACAGTAAGCCAACAGCAATAAAACAGCAGTTGTAAACTGTTTAATAGTTTGTGAGACCATGAAAGGTATAAATCGGTTTTTAATTAAAACGGTTAAATTAAACTAAAAAATCATTATACCGAAAAAACATAGCAAACTTGATACAATTATAATTTCTCAGGAAACTGTATCTCCTGCCCCGATCCTCTCAGTAAAAAGTCGACAATTGGCGTTGGGTTGGGCAAGCTATGCGGATGATGCTTAAAGCCAGGTTTATGTATTACGGTAATATTGCCTTTCAGCTTTAACACCTCCTTTTCAAACAGCAGTGTATTATCGGGCGGATAAACGGCTTCGTCCTCATCAGCGCATAATATCAGTATAGGATATTTACCTTTTACAATTTTCTTCACTTTATCAACCGGGCTGCCTTTAAAGTTTTTGATATCATCATCGGTTACCAGGTTATAATCCTTTTTAAACGCCTGAAACATATCGTCTTTAGTGTTTTGAGCCTTGATCACGCTCATAGCCCACGATGGTATATTTAACAGCGGATTATCAATATAAACAGCAGCTACCTTTTTAGGGTTTTCGGCGGCCCAGTTTAATACATACACTCCGCCGCGGCTCATACCTTCCATACAGGCTTTTTTGTCTAAGCCGGCTTTGGTTACCAAACTGTAAAAGTCGTTCCAGTCTTTTATTGATTCATCATTGCCCAGTAATTCGGCCGCGTCAAAATATACCAGATGGTAACCGCGCTGCAGCATGCCTATATCGGTTTGCGGCTCATGGCCCCAAAAACGCGCACGCCATAGCCAGGGGCGACCGGGTGCTGTCCATTTGGGCTCAACAATGCGGCACTCACGGCCATTCATTTTAAAAACAGCCATTTTGTAGCCGTAGTATGAGCTTATTTTTTGCTCAAAATTGATATTGCTGAGTATATGGTAGCTGAAATCCTTTTTGCGGACGATATTTTCATAAACCAGTTCGGCCATGCGCCTTGCTCCCTCTTTGTTCGGGTGTATCTTATCGGGCGTATTTTCTTCCTGGTTAGCAAATGGCGCATGCATATCTAAAAGCTCGATCTGATGATCATAAGCTACTTTTTGTAAATGCGGGTTGATCTTTTTAACAATTACCGGGTCGTATATCCCGGTAGTATCGGTAACCCATGAGGGCATGGCTTCCATCAAAACCACACGCGGGTGTGAGGGTAACTGCGCGAACGACTGTACCATATCATAAGCATCCTGCTCAAAATCGCCATAATATTTACGGTTGATCTGCTTGGCGTCATTACCACCAAGGTCAATAAAAACCACATCGGGTGAACCGGCCAATGCCGCCTGGTACTCCTTAGTTTTCCAGTAGGGCAAGTTACCTTTGCGCAGCATGGTGGTGCCGCTTACGCCATAGTTATTCACCTCATATTTACTACCAAGCATTTTTTGCAGCTGCGCCGGATACGAGTTTTGTTCGCGGTTAGGGATAGTTGCACCATAAGTGATACTTGCGCCTATACAGGCTACTTTAATGGGTTTATCCTGTGCAGTGGCATTTAAACTTAGCGCGGCGGCAATAACAAATACAAAAACTGATTTCATAATTATATATATTAATTAGCAGGCTGATGTTTGAAATTATACAAGGCGTTATACATGTTGCTGGCTACAGCTACAGTGCGGTCATCAGTCACGTAGGCATAGTAGTTTACGCCTTTTTTTACCAGGTCGGCAGGTATGGTGGCGGTATAGTTGCTGCCATCTGCTGTAGCATTAATAGGTACCCATACCCGGGTTTGCCATTTATCAGTCGGTACGCTGTAATAAAGCACTACCGACGATGCAGTAACACCTTTTGGTTCATCAACTTTTATAGTGATCTGTTTACTACTGTCGGCAGCCAGTTTTTCGTTGGTTATTTTTGCTGTACCGAATGGTTGCCCCACTCCTTTCAGATAATAATCAAAATAAAGTTTCTGCATGGTTGGGCCGGCAGGCTGCTGCTTGTGGTTAAAGTTGGTATCCCACACATGATTTTTAGTTCCGGGGATAACATCCAGCGTAGCTGTAACCGATTCGGGCCAGAAATAGGTATCGTTTGATGTTGCTTCTAAAAAGTATGGCGCCTTAATACCCGGCGCGCGGCGGCCGGCATCAAAATACTTTAGCCATGGGGTACGTACCGAGTCGGGCAGGTCGGCAATGATCTTTACCCAAAAAGTGGCCTTTTCATAAAATCCGCAGCCAAATACGGCATAGGCCGCTTTTACCCGTTTACCTAAAATGCCCGATAAGAAGGTGGTAGCATAACCACCCCACGAAAAACCGGTAATACCTATATTTTTTGCATCCACATTTTTTTGTGAAGCGATGTAGTTAAACATTTCCAAGCCTGACACGCCTGCATCAAACAAAGTGCTGTTTTCTAAACCACTGGCAATGTCAAAGCGGGGAACTTCCAATGGCCCCTTTCTTAATTTCCATGCGCCCGATGAATTGGGCGTTGTGCCGTTATTACAAATACCCGGCATATCAAAACAAACAGCCACATAACCGCGTGCAGCGTACTCTTCAACCAGGTGGGTTAATCCTTGTGCATTGCCCCCGCCCCCGTGCAAAATAAGCATAGCCGGGTACACACCCTGTTGCTGCGGGAAAGCCATTATAGCATACAGGGCATTGGTATTATTACGCGAGTTAAAAATGAATTTACGGGTAGTAATGGCCGATGAGCCCGTACCCGAATTTTCTTCGCTGATTATTTGTTTTACCGTTGGGATGCTTTTTAAGTAAGGTGCAAATGGGTCGACGGCTGCGCGGGCATTAATCTGCATTGTACATACCAAAGTAAATGGCACTAATAGCCAGTTCAAAAATTTCATAACAATAAATCGGTCTTAATTGGTTTTAGCAGGCAATTATATAGCCATTCATTAATACAAACTTAATAAAACAATAATCAGCATTATCTAACAAATACGTTACGTATTAAAAATGCATTTAAACAAAAATGTAAATTAGTGGTTGAATAAAAGTCTATCCCTATTTAATTTTTACTGCCTGTTATTAACCTTTATAGTTCTCAAAATGCCCCTGCTTCATCGTTTTTTATTTTTGAGGAGTTATATGCTCCTCAGTTTTTGTTTAATTACAGTTTGCCTTAAGGCACAGGTAATTGAAAACAACGAATTAAAAAGTACCGTTATAGCATTGCAACAAATAAGTAAAAAACTGCCGGTTGAAAAGCTGTATGTACAGTTTGACAAAAACTATTATTCTGTTGGCGATACACTGCATTTTAAGGCTTATTTATTGAATGCCAATTTTTTAACACTATCAAACCACAGCGGCTTGCTTTACATTGAGATGGATGATGTAAACAATAAATCCGTAAAGAGAATTATGGCTCCAATAGCTTCCGGACTTAGTTGGGGAGACATTGTTTTGACCGAAAAGGATTTTTCGCAGGGTAATTACACCATTAGAGCCTATACTAATTGGATGCGTAATTTTGGTGAAGACTATGTTTTTCAAAAAAGCTTTTACATTTCGCCTGGTATTGAGCAATCGTTATTGGTAAATACCGCTTTCAAATTAACCGGTAATAATTTGCAGGCAAACTTGCTGTTCACTAATCTGAACAAACAACTTCTAAGCGGGCAATTACAGCTGCAAGTAGTTAACGATAAAAAAAATCTATATAAAACTACTACTACAGTTTCGGCAGACGGCCGGGCCGATATAAACTTCACTCTTCCTGATAAAACTACTACCAGGCACTTATATATTATTGCCACAGAGGTAGGCCCGGGTTCCTCAGGCCGTAGCGCGACTATACCGGTTTTCATTAACAGGCCAGACAATGCTGAAATTAAATTTCATGTTGAAGGTGGCACCCTATTAGCAGGTGTGCCAGCCCGTATTGCCTTTAAAGCAACCGGTGATAATGGTGAGGGCGTAAATGTTTCGGGAAGTATCATGAATAATAAACAGCAGCCAGTGGCCACCTTCAAATCTGCACATACAGGTATTGGATCATTTGAGCTAACACCGCAGGCTGGTGAAAATTATACCGCGGTTATTAACCCGGCTAATAAAACGACCAAAAGCTACCCATTACCAGCGGTGCAAAATGCGGGCATATCGTTAAGGGTACAAACTAAAGATTCGTTAACGCTGTCAATAGCAGCAACAACTGTTTCAAACTGTTACCTTATAGGCGAGGCCAGAGGTGTAGTATGCTATGCCGCTGCTGTTGAGCTAAAAAATGGTGTCGTGAAAAAAAATATAGACAGATCGCTATTCCCGACCGGAGTAGCACATTTCGCGTTACTAAATGCCGCACACCAGGTGCTAAATGAACGGATGATTTATATTGATCATCATGATAATTTGCACTTAATTATCAGCAGTAATAAACCCGCTTATGGCACACGCGACAGTATTGCTTTAAACCTGCAGGTAAATGACAAGGATAACAAACCCATTAAAGGCAGCTTTTCTGTTGCTGTTACTGATAATGCACAAGTAAAAAATGACCATTATGGTGTCAATATGGAAAATTACTTATTACTCACTTCCGACCTGAAAGATGAAGTTGAAGATCCGGGTTATTATTTTTCAAAGAACACGCCTGATGTCCTGGCAAATCTGGATAACCTGATGCTGGTAGAAAGCCCGGTTGGCTATAACTGGAAACAGATATTTGACCCTAAACTTCAACAAGTCACTTATAATGCCGAAACAGAATTTCTGGTACAGGGAAAAGTGACCAACCTGCTGAATAAACCTGTGACTAATACCGAGGTAATACTTCTATCGCGAAAACCGGTTATAGTAATGGATACACAAACTGATGCCAACGGGCAATTTGCGTTTAAAGGCATAACCCCGGTTGATACTGCTTATTTTTTATTGCAGGCAAAAAATAAAAGGGGTAAAAATGCTAATGTGGGTATAGAAATAAATGAATTTAAACCACCTGTGTTTACTACAGAACACGCGTTTCAAACTCCGTGGTATGTTAATAGCGATTCAACGCTATTAACCGGTACTTTGGGGCAGATCGTAAAAAGCAAGGAGAGTGCCGGCATTAACCCAAAAGCCCGCCAGCTTAAGGAAGTAAGAATAAATGATTCAAGGATTGTTAAGCGATCACAAAACCTTAATGGCGCCGGCGAATCCGATCAAACATTGAATGAGGAAGATATGGATAAAGCCGGTAAGCTAACCCTGCGCCAGATACTTGAGCAAAAAGTAAAAGGCTTTTCACTCGGGCAAGTTCCATATCCACCGGATAATACAGGCAGAAGGCACCGCGGCGATCCAAAATACAGGATGAGTTATAAGATCAATGAAAAAGAAATACGTTTTGTAATTGATGGTGTTGACCTTAGTTATTTTTATTATCCGCCCGATGATAATAGCACATCGCCTGTTGGCCTGAGCGGCCGGGGCAGAAATTCGCAACAACAGCCCCTGTTTAATTCGTTAAGTGAAGACTGGAGAATATATATAGATAGCTATCTTGATTATTTTACAGCCGACCAAATTGAAGGCATCGAGGTGATGTATAACCCGCGTTACAATAATAACTACATCAACAAATATCTTTCTGTTACCGAACAGTCCAGTTCGTTTGTAGGCGAAAAATATGCTTATATTGAGATCACTACCCGGTCAGGACAAGGACCATTTGCCAAACAAACGCCAGGCAGCTATATTTATAAACCTTTGCCTTTTTCTTCAGGCAAACCTTTCCGGGGACCTAAATATACCAGTAAAAACTCATCAGACGCAATTACAGACCTACGCTCAACTATTCAGTGGGCACCAAACATAATTACTGATGATGCCGGAAAAGCAAACACCTCATTTTATAGTGCCGATACCCCGGGCAGCTATACCCTAACCATTGAGGGTATAGATTTGAACGGCGAACCGGGATACCGGCAACAACAAATTGAGATTAAGCCTAAATGATTTAATTCATCGGGCCATCCATTAACAGGTCATGCTGTTTTTTAGTATTATCATTTATAGCGGCTTTATCTGCCAGCCTTATCGCCATTGATTCGCATAACTTTTTCCAGAAAATGCTGGTGGTATTATTTAATAATGTATAATCAATGGTGCTTATGCCTAAGCCAGCCTTACCAAATGGCAAATTAAGTAAAGCCGCGTTTTTTGGTTTGATGAGGTGTTCGTATAAAACCGCCTGCGCGCATTTTCGGTTCTCACCATAATTAAGTAATAGGCTCCAGTCTATTTTGCCTGCCTCTAATACCGTTGAACCATGCTTTAACAAATCGCCCTCTATGGCCTGTTTCATGATGTATTTATCGCCATTCATTTCCGAAAAATAGAGATCGCGGATATTGAACAGCTTACCGGTTGCATCGGCCATATTGCCCTGCAGGTCGGTGGTTTTAAAATCACCCAGTTGTAAAGGGGATGGTAACATTGTATTTACCGCTTTCGATGGTTCGCTCCGCCCCGATAGCAACACCCATACCAATCCGCCATTCTTTTTAACACGGTCAATAATACCTTTGCTTTGTTCCAGTTCGCCGGCGGTAACATTATCACCATCAACTATTACCAGCGAAGCTGTTTCTTTATTACCATTTAAATTTAAGCCAATAGCATCAAAAAACTTAGCTAATTGGCCGTCGCTTTTACCAATTAAAATAGCCCTGCTAAATTTTGCTTCGGGCGCTATGAATTTTTGCTGACGGGCCGTATCCAGTATATGATCCCATTTACTTGGTTTCCCTGCCATGGCTGCCTTCAGTGCCTCGAACATAGGCAAGGGTTTATATAAAGGCAATGACGGATCAAGCCCCGGATTAAACGTGGTAACATAAGGCGGGATGCGCTCCATTTGATAACCGGGCTTACCTTCCTCATATGGTTTACCGGCAAAAATGCCATCATGTTCATCAGGCAGGCGAGAGTAATCGCTATACCCCAAATTCATGTGTTCAATACCAAACCAGCTTACTTCCGACGGGGAATAGTAGGCCAGCAGTGGCTTAGCCATTTGTATCACATTCTGATAAACATCAACCGCCAGGGCCTCATTACGGCCGTAATACGATTCATAAGGCTTATCGCCGGCAAACTGTACCAGTTGTGCAGGTTTACCATAATACGTAGCCCCCGATTCACCCACAATAAGCGGTTTCGTAACTACTTTGGGTAAACGTTCGAGCGTTATGCCATGCGAGAAATGCTTGCTCCAAACAGCCAGTTTACCGTGCATATCTTCATCGCCGTCATCGGTTATAAAATCACGGGTAGGATCAAGCAGGGCCGGGCGGCGAGCCAGCGCTACGCTTTTTTCTTCCCATACAGCGGCAATTTCGGGTGTAGGTTTATTGTAGGCCGATATGGCAAACAATTCATTACCGGCACTCCAACCAACAACAGCTGGGTGATTACGGTCGCGCATTACCAAATCATCAATATGCTTAGCGGTACGCTCCCAACTGATCTCTTCGCCAAAGTTCAAAGACAATGAGCTACCGAAAAGCGCGGCCTCATCCAACACCATCAGGCCCATCTCATCAGCCAAACCCAGGTAAGTTGAAGGCCAGGGCTGCGCATGCAGGCGCACGGCGTTTCCGCCAAAGTCTTTGATCATTTTAAACCAGGCATAGGCAAACCTGCGCGATTCAACATAAGCGCCAAAGGGGTGCTGTATATCGGCAAAGCATTGAATTTTGCTGCCGTTCAGGTAAAAGTCCTTCCCGTGAATAATGAACTGCCGCCAGCCAAAACGTTCGGTTTTGGTGTCAATAATCTTTGTTCCGTTATTTACATTCAACACCAACGTGTAAAGGTTTGGTGTTGCCGGGGTCCAATATTTTAAGCGATTATTTACTCTGGTGCTCAGCGTTATCTTTTTTGTTTCGCCCGGCTGCAGGGTTACAAAAGGCGCGTTAACTTTTACAAGGCTGTTTTTACCCAGCGTCCATTTTATTTCAGGGGCGCTTATCACATCTTTTCCGGCCTGGTTTATCCACTCTTTAATGTTACCGGTTAGCGATATATCCTGTACTTTTTTTGTTTGATTTACCAATTGCACATCAAACTCCAGCATATCTTTATTTACCCATGGCTTTGCAAATATATTAGTAACGCGCACCGGCGGAACGGCTACCAAAAACACATCCTGCCAAATACCAACCAGGCCATCAGTATTTGACCCTGGTGGATAGGTTGAGCGGAAATACCTGTACTTAGCATCTGTTTTATTAAACAAATTACGATGCCTTACTCCTACCAGTAACTCGTTGCTTTGATTGCTTTTTACAAAGTCGGTCACATCAACATCAAAGGGCAGGTAATCGCCAAAATGCCCGGCTGCTTTGTGGCCGTTTACCATCACCACAAAATCGCCCATTACCGCCTCAAAATGTACCAGTATGCGTTTACCGGTCCATTGTACCGGTACATTAAATTGGCGCTTTAACCAGCCCATGCGTACGCCTTCCCAGCTTTTAGGGTAGCTTGGGTAATAAACAGATGAGGGCGAATAAGGCTGATTAGTGCCTTTACCCACATTGCTGCCACCACCCCAGCTGTTCACGTTCCAGGGCGATGGTATTTTGATCTTGGTATCTTCCCATTTACCATCCTGCGGAGCAGTTAACTCTGGCGCTATGCCCTGGTTAGCTACCCAATTGGCAGGTATGGCTACCGGCTGAAAATCCCATTTTCCGTTCAGGCATATTTCTTCACGATAAGGCTGTTCCTGTGGTTTAATTATCCCCTCGGCGGGCGAAAAATCATGGTTAAATTTTACCCCTTGCGAAAAGCTGTTATTGCCTATTAGCAAAAGTGCTGTTACTGCAATTTTTACTAATGACCTTTTTGTAAGTACACGTATCTCCATACTGTTTAATTATAATTTATTTGCAATCGATAGCCATAAACCAAAAACAGAGCAGGTGGTGTACCTGCTCTGTTTTTGGTTTTAATTTATTCATTTAACTATAGCTTATTCCAGTCCCCAGCTTTTATTTGGTTTAGGGCCCATTTCAAGTTCCAGCGTACCACCTGCCATTAACTCAGCATGAGTAAACATTGGGGTGTTAATGGTTTTACCATTCATTTTTGCGCTTTGAATATATTTATTTATTACCGAGCAATTATTGGCTATCATGGTAAATTTCTTTCCGTTTTGCAGATCGATAGTAACCTTTTTAAATACAGGGCTACCAATGGTATAAACAGGATTACCCGGTGTAATTGGGAAAAAGCCCATTGACGAGAATACTACGAAAGCAGTCATACCGCCACCATCTTCGTCACCCGGAATACCAAATACATTGTCTTTATACCACAGGTCCAGCAACTCGCGAACGCGTGATTGTGTTTTCCATGGAGCGCCTGCAAAGTTGTACAGGTATGGAATATGGAAGCTTGGCTCGTTACCCATTGAAAACTCGCCAACCAAACCGGTAGCATCAGGGAATTTATACCAAAAATCTTGTTTGCTGCGGCCAAGCGGCTCGCGGAACAATTGGTCTAATTTTGCCTGCATAGCCGGTTTACCGCCCATTAAAGCAGTTAATCCCGGAATATCATGCTGTACCTGCCATAAGTAAGTCCAGCCGTTGTTTTCGTCGTAATAATCACGACCGCCAACGCCACCATCAAACTTAGGATCGATGTTTATCCAGTTGCCATCAGCATCTTTAGGCATAAACATTTTAATATCGTCCTTCCATAAGTTCTTGTAATTTTTTGAACGGGCATTGAATTTTTCGTAATCATCCTTTTTACCCAGATCTTTAGCCATTTGACCCAGCGCCCAATCATCAAAGCTGGTACCTAAAGTAACGGCAACCGCCTGCCTTTTCTCGAATGAGTTAACCTCAGGCACGGTTTCTTTTTCGCCCACTTTTAGTGCCGGGTAATAACCTTTTGAGTAATAAAACTCTTCCAGTATTCCTTTGGGGCCATTGCGCCATGGCAGCATGGTAGCTTCGGTAGCGTTTTTGTAAGCGCCTTTGTAAGCTTCGTTAATGTCAAATCCTTTTATGCCTTTGCGGTAGTCATCCAGTAACATAATGGTTGAGTGAAAACCATTCATACAGGCATGATCGCCAAACAATACAGGGAAGGTAGGCATCCAGCCGCTTTGCTGATACTGTAATACGTACGAGTTTGCCATATCAGCCTCAAGCGCAGGATTTACGATAGTGCGCAGTGGGTGCAGGGCAATGTAAGTATCCCAGGTCCAGTCATCCACGTAAAACGGACGGTTGTTTTCAATGTTATGTATCTTGTTGTCATAACCGCTGTAGTATTTACCATCTTCGGTTATGTTAACCATACGTTCGTTACAACGATAATATGCTGTGTAGAATGAACGTTTTTGTGCTTCGGTTCCACCTTCAACATTAATGTTGTTGATAGCTTTTGCCCAGGCCTTTTCACCTGCATTTTTCAGGTCCTCAAACTTTTTGCCCGGTAACTCTTCGGTATAATTTTTTTTAGCCTGTTCAGCGCTGATGTATGATATGGCATACCTGAATTCAACTTTATTTGAACCACTTTGTGCAAAGCTGATGTATGAGCGTACGCCACGACCTTCAACACTATTGTCTTCGGTTATTTTATTGTCTTTTACTACGCCGGCTTTGCCTGCTTCGCTAAAGGTACCGTACAGGTAAACCTTGATATTATCATGGTAAGTTTCTGTACCGGTTACTTCTTTACCATTAAAGTTGAACGAGCCTGCGCCGTTGTTATATAAGCCAAACAATAAAGTTTTATGTGCTGCATTGGCAGGGAACTCAAAACGATAAACGCCTGCTTTTTTGCCTGCTGTAAACTCAACAGTTATTTCATCATCGATCAAATAAGTTGAATAATACCATGGGCGGGTTACTTCCAGGTCATGATCCCAGGCTTGTTTAGTGCGCCAGTCGGCAAGCGATAATACTTTTACCGATGGCTTTAACGAAAAAACTTCGCCCAGGCGGTGCGATACGATACATAGCGGAAAGCTTGAGATCATATCGTCAATATAATCGGCACGCTCAGGGTACATACGCATTACCTGGTTGGGTAACTGTACAGTTGGGCGAGTTGGTACCAGTAACGCGCCAACATTACCTATACGCGGATCAATGTATTTTAAATTGTCTTCTTTTGGAGCGCTCTTTTTTTGAGCTACAACCGGCGCTGTACAATACAATAAGGCTGCCGCCGATAAAGAAGCAGTTGTAAATAAGCGTGAAATACTTTTATTCATTGTTAATGAGGTTAATAAAATAAGATAGTATTTTGAGTAATAAATTGGTTTGCAATGCCGACAGATTGCGCAAGCGCGCACTCTGAACATTAATGCTACGAATTAAGTGATAATTAATCAATATCGGACAACAAAATTTGAATTAGCGTGCCGATTTGCGCTATAGAGATAATATTGTTACGAAATATAATTGTATTACTTACTGTTTTGAATCTATTTTTAGCTGCTGCCTTTTATAACCAACGTTGCCGTTCATATCCGTTCCTTCAATAATTACGGTATAGGTACCTGGTACATCGGCGCTGTAAAATGACAATGATGTTTTACCTGCAACATCAGTACTCATAACCGGGTCCCAAAAAATAGTTGTACGTTCATCGCTTTTACCATCGTACTTAGCTGTGTAGCGCGGCGAATAAAACTGATGCGGCCAACTGATAGGCATTGGTCGGTAGGCATAACCACCTGTAGGTAATGTATTGTTGCCAACATGCAGATTAGTAGTAACATTAACACGTAAGCCCATACGCCCCCACTCTTTTCGCTCGGTATGAATCCTGACAGCGGTTATACCTTTTATGTCTTCGGTTGTAAATTCGTTTAGCCAGGCTAAAAGTTCCACATTTGAATAAGGCTTATTTGTTGCCTGATCGCGTAATAAGTCCCCATCAACAAAAAAATACCCTTCTTTATCCATGCCGCTTATATGATCTTTACGGTCAAGCAGTTGCAAAAGCGTCATTGGCTTCTTACCTGTACGTGCAGTACGTATCTCTTCTTCATTTAACGCCAACATAGGTACATCAAGCGGATTAACATAGCGATTGCTTTTAATCTCCACCTCTTTCAGCAACTTACTTTTTCCAGGATTAAATGGCTCGTCCGGTTGTGTTTGCTGTTTAACTACGGGATTTAACATTACGCTATCCTTAATGATATACCATGGCGTGGGTTCAATTTTTGATGGATGAAATTCCGGGGGAACAAACTCATCTACCTTAATGCCAATGTTGAAGTTCTTTTTAGTTTGCAAACGAAAGTTGATGGTATCTAAAAATGGAAAGTTACTAAACCTGAATATGCCGTTCTTATCGGTTTTTGCACTCATCAAAACTGGAGGGCGTGTTGATATCAGCATTACATCAGTATTAGCTACCGCCAAACTTATCAGGTTGCTTGCCCTGCCCGTTACGGTGAATTTTTCTTCTGCCGTATAAGCAAGTTTTTCAGGAGCGGCAAAAACCTGCTGCCAGTTATAATTTACCCAACCCTGGGTTAGTAAAAGATAATCCAATGCGTCTTTTCTGTCCGAATGTTCCTTGTTAAAATAATAGCCGGGCTCTTCAATATTTCCTTTCAGGTCGGTATTCAGCAACATATAACTTGCTATGTTTTCGACATCCTTATCAAATGATTTTATGCGGCTATCGTCTGTTACCGCTATCGAGAAACTCCCTTGTACCGGTTTCCCGCCCGCGTCGCTAACAGCCAGTTGCAAACCAATACTATCTCGAGTTGAATAGCTTTCTTTATTTGCTGTTATGCTGATGTTTAGCAGATCATCCCTGTCAACAAATACCATGCGCTGCGTTAAAGGTTTGTTGCGTTCATCCAACAAAACAAATTTGGCTATCCCCATAGGGAATATATTCACCGGTATTTTTTTCCATACCTGCCGATCCTGAAAAACAATTTTTGCAGCGTAACAAACTTTGTCCCGGGCCTGGCCTACTAAATAATAAGTGCTGTGCATGCCGGCTATATCATTACTTGCAGTTGCGGTTACCTGTAAAGAATCTTTATCAATGGCTTTAACACACAATGCTATTCCGGATGTAGTGACCAGGGGCAGTGGATAGTTTTTTGTTTTGCCATCGGGTAAAGTCACTTTTGCCGTATAGGTTTCGCCGGTTTGCGGCGTTAGTTCAAAAGCCCCCATGCCTTTGTGAGCGGTTTTAAAAGTTGTTATTTCCTGTTGTTTACTGTTGATGATCGCTCCATTAATAATTACGCCTTTTCCATCCTCACCAATAGCTTTAAAACCTACACGGATTAATATACCAGCAATCAGGCTGCCTCCTTCGGGCATAAACTGCACATCGGTATTTTCGTAATGATTAATTGATATAGGAATAACCGTTTTATAAGTATCACTATCCGATTTTATTTCCCGGGCGATAACTGAAAGCGGTTTATGCTGATTAGGGGGCATTGCGAATTTAAGTTCGACCTCGCCCATTGGCCCGGTCCGCATCTTGCTTTTTAACAAGGTGCTGCCTCCATCCATTACACGCAGATCAACATCGCGAAATCCCACAGCTTTATGATCGACATCATGAAACTGAAGTGAAAGATCGGCATTGGTATCCTTATCAAAATTCAGCTGATGATTCACCAGCCAGTACGGCCCGTTTGTTGAAATGATCTTGATCTGCCGGGTAAAAAACCCATCCTCACCAAAATTGCGCATCCAGTTGGTGTATGACCGTAGGGTATAAATACCAGGCTGTCGTTTTTGTATCAAAACAATATCACCCGATGCCATGCCGTTGGCCAGTAAAATAGTTTGGCGCTTAACCACCTGGCTGCTATCATTAACCAGTTCAACGTACATGATACCGCTTTGGGCTGTAGGCGATAATGTTTCATCCAGCACATATGCCCTGAACCGTATGGTATCGCCAATGGCGTAGTACGGCCTGTCTAAATGCAGGTAAATTTTTTCGGAAGGCCGGTGTTTGTGCAGGCTATCCACAGCTGCCATAATATGTTTCACCCCGGTATGTCCGGTATTTTGCGCCAATGCTTTTAAGAGGCAGCCAAATATTATAAAACCGGTTAATGCTATCCTTTTCATTGCCTGGCAATTGTATCTGAAACTATTTTAATTTTTTGACGCTGGTATCCGATATTGCCATTCAAATCGGCCCCCTGTACAATTACAGTATAGGCACCCGGCATATCGGCGCTGTAAAATGACCCGGCGGCTTTGCCCAAGCTGTCTGTTGTAATATTGCCTGCCCAAAAAATGGTTGAGCGCATATCTTTTACATTACCTGGGGTTTTAACTGTATAGCGCGGCGAATAAACCCGGTGAGGCCAGCTAATAGGCATGGGCCGGTAGGCATAGCCATAAATACCTGATAAAATTTCTCCGTTACCGGCATTGCTGGTTACTCTTACAGACAAACTCTTCTTGTACTTGATTACAGTAAATCCTTTAATATCGTCGGTGTTTACCTGGGATAGAAAGCCCTCAGGGGTAGGTCCCCACCCTACGTCAGGCGTGCGGCCATCAACCAACACACCGCCAGCCAAAACACCCGGAAATTTTTGATGTAATAATTTAAGCAGGCTTAGCGATTTTTTTGTGGCGCGCGCGTTTCGTAAATCTTCCTCCGTCATTAAAAGTGCCACTACCCCTGGCGGCTCTGGTCGTCTCCCTTTAATAACCACCTCTTTCAGTAATTTGCTTTTACCTAAATTAAGTGATTCTTCACTTTCGGCCTTACGTATATTATTATTCATGTAGCCGCTAAAAGTGCTGTCGGTATTTACATACCAGGGCGTAGGTTCAAATTTTGCCGGGATAATTTCAGGAGGAATGAACGCGTCCATCAAAACACCTACATTAAAACCTCTTTTTGCCTGTATATGAAAGTTCATGGTATCCATCAACGGGAAATCACTGAATTCAAAACGGCCGTGCATATTGCTCCTTGTAGTTAAAAAAAGCTGGGGATGTGATGAGATCAACATAATTTCTGTATTATTTATTGGCAAGCCTAAAATATTACTAACCCTGCCCCTAGCCGTAAATTTGGTCTCGGCCACATACGGTAACTCCTCGGGCTCACCGAATGCCGGTTTCCAGTCGTATCCTGCCCAGCCCTGGGTAAGCATCAGTTTATCCAATGCATCTATCCTGTCAGCATGTTCTTTATTAAAATAGTAACCGGCTTGTTCAATATTGCCATTCAGGTCGGCATTAAGCAACATATGGCTTGCAATATTTTCCGCATCCTCATCATCAGCCTTTACCTGCTTATCGTCGGTAACGGCTAATGAAAAGTTTCCCGTTACCGGATTCCCTGATCCATCCATTACAGACAGTTGCATCGCAATACTATCACGTAGTAAATAGCTTTCTTTGTTTTGGGTGATAGCGATACGCAACAAGTCGTCATGATCAATAAATACCAGTCGTTGTGTTACCGGCCGGTTATTTGCATCGAACAATACAAACTTTACAATACCGGTTGGGAATATGCTTTTCGGTATTATTTTATAGTTGTCTTTTCCCTTAAAAACTATAGTTGCGCCATAACATACCTTTTCGCGTGCAAGGCCAATTAAATAATAAATAGTTCCGCCTGTTAACAGGTTTGCTGTAGCTGATAAGGTAAGACTGATCGAATCTGTTTTACCGACTTCTACCTTCAAAGCTATCCCGGTTTCATTCACCGTTGGTAAAGGGTAGCTTTTCACACTATCATCAGGCAAAGTAATTTTTGCCGTATACTTTTCGCCAATTTGAGGTTTAAGTATAAAGCTACCCATGCCTTTATGAGCAGATTTAAACACGGCTACCTGCTGTTGTTGGCTATCATATACCTTCCCGCTTATAGCTACACTTTTACCATCCTCGCCAATGGCTTTAAAGCCAATGCGTGTGATTATGCCGGCTATCAGGTTTCCACCTTCGGGCATAAATTGCAGATCGGTATTTTCGGGTTGATTAAGTTGGATGGGGACAGTAATCTTTTTGCCTTCTTTGCTAAGGTCTTCAATAAGTAAAGTGAGTGGCTTATTGTTCAACTTAACCGGAAGATCGAAATTTATGGCCAGTTTGCCATAGCCATCTGTTTTTATTTTATTTTTCAGTAAGGTTGATGTACCCTGTAATATACTAAACTGTACATCTTTAAAACCTATATTTTTGTGTTCCAGATCTGTTAGTTGCAAGGCAAGGTTCACATTCTTGTTCTTAAGTGTCACCTGTTTGCTAACCAGCCAATATTGCCTTATAGCAGGAGCGATAGTTATTTGGCGTGTAAAAAAATGCTCTTCGCTAAAATTGCGCATCCAATTGGTAAAGGCACGCATAATATAGTTGCCGGGATATAAGGTTTTTTTGAGCACAATATCGCCTACTGCTACGCCATTAAACAGCATAATGGTTTGTCGTTTAATTACACGGCTACTGTCATTTATGAGCTCAACATAAAATAAACCGCTATGTGTATTGCTCCACAGCTTTTCATCCAGCAAATAGGCTTTGAAACGCATGGTATCACCCGGCACATAATAAGGTTTATCTAAGTGCAGATACAACTTATCGGCTGGCCTCCGCCTTTGTAAATTATCAACAGCCGAAATAACGCTCCGCAAGCTGGCATGATCCGTATTTTGCGCGGATATGCTGATAAAACTGCATAGCATGATCATGACGGTTATTGCTATCGTTCTCATTTTGCGGCGGCAATGGTTGTTGAAGCGGCTTTTATTTTTTGCCGCTTATAGCCAATATTTCCATTCAGGTCTGTACCCTCAACAATTAAGGTATAGTTTGATGGCTTATCGGCACTAAAAAAAGAAACAGTGGCACGGCCCAGCGAATCGGTCACTACATTCGGTTCCCAATGTATGGTCGATCGCAGATCAGTGCCCATGGCTATATTTTGATTTTTCGGCGTATAACGCGGGCGATAAAATTGTTTGGGCAACGTGTAAGGCACAGGTTTATAGATATAGGTCCATGGAGCCGGCTTCAAATATGGGCCCGAACCCGAGCGTGTAGTGATCTCGATAAAGGCTATAGGAGGTATTTTACCGGCGGCACCAATATATCTGAAAAGGTAATTTGACATGTAATTATTATTGTACATGATCTCCACTCCTTTAATATCTTCCGCGGTATAATTGTCTAATACGCCCTTTAAAAAATTGTAACGCTCAGGATCTTGAACCGGACCGCGTTTCTTACCATCGTATAATCTATTTAAAACAACTCCATCAAATACAAAATACACCAACTTTTCATTGATCATATAGCTTGTAGGTACAATTTTCAGTGGAAATTCACTAATAGCCCATTCACCCCGTTCCTTATATCCCTTTATTTTTTTTATTAATAGTTCCTCCAGGCTCATTTTACCCGCTTTCTCCAGCTCTTTTTCATCAAGCGTTTGGTCAGATTCGCCGGGGCCGTTCAGATTCTTTGAATCGGGGATGATCTTTTTTTCTTTGATCACAACCTCTTTTAACATATGCCCCTCGCCTTTATAATTGGCATATGCTTTTTGCTGGGCCAATTTAGTACTGGTATTATTGAGCAAAACGGTATCGCTGTTTACATACCATGGTGTTGGGTTAATGCTGTTTGGGGTAAATACCGGCGGTTTAAACTCATTATCAATTTGTATGCCCGCATGTGCGCCTTTATCTATCCGCAATGCCATCAGTTTAAATTGCGCTGAGTCGGTAGGTGGTACGTTCGGGAACTTTTTAAAAATATTGGGGAACACATTTTTAAAGTAAAACCCGCCATCCTTATCCGAAATCATTTCATCCGCGCTGGTTTTCAGTCCTTTTAAATAAAGAACAACAACCGCGTTTTTTACCGATTTGGTAAACACGCCTGATAGTTTGCCTTTTATCTCAAAATCTTTCTCGGCAACATACTCAGGTACAATGGACTTGGTATTAAATACTTGTTTCCAATCGTATCCCACCCATCCCTGGGTAAGGAGTAAATTATCTAAAGCGAGTAAATGCTCTTTATCGTTTTTTTGCAGATACCAGCCCGGTTCTTCAACTGTACCTTTCACATCAGCAGTGAACAGCAGGTTATTGACCAGGTTACTGCCCAGGCTGTCGGTACGCACCTGGCTGTCATCAGTAACAGCAAGCGAGAACGTACCCTCAACCGGCTTTCCATCCTTATCATTTACCTGTAATACTAAAGCAACACTATCCCTTGTAGCATAATCCTGCTTGTTTTGCGTAATGTTTATTTGCAGGTTATCCTCATGATTTATATAAACTGCGCGCTCATTAAGTGCTTGCTCCGCATTATTTAATAAAGTAAAACGAACAACCCCCGTTGGCAAAACATCCTTACTTACCCGGTTTACCAACCTGCCAGCTGTTAAAGTTAGATGGACCGCGTAACAAACCACGCCCCTTGCCTGCCCTATTAAATAATAAGTAGCGGGAGTGTTGGTAGATGCTGTTATTATTTGCAAAGAATCCAGCCCGTCGTCTACAACCTTTAAAGTGGTGCCCGCTGCGTTAACTGCCGGTAGCGGATAGCTTTTGATGGTTTTATCAGCATAAATAATTTTAGCTGTGTAGCTCTCGCCGGCCTGTGGGGTTAATTCAAAACTACCCATGCCTTTATGCGAAGATCTGATGGTTGCTATCTCCTGCTGTTTGCTGTTATATATTTTCCCGGTAACATCTGTGGCTTTACCATTTTCGCCAATAGCCTTAAACCCTATGCGTGATGAGATTCCGGCTACCATATTTCCTCCTTCGGGCATAAATTGCAGATCTATATTCCCTACCCGGTTTAATTGCACCGGAATGATGAGGTTGGTGGTGTCGCCGTTTTTGGCGGTTTGTCTGGCCCTGATCGTTAAATTTTTTAGCTGTGTTTTATCCGGCAGGTTAAAGTTCACAGCCATTTTCCCATCAATACCTGTGGTAGCGTTGTCTTTGAGAAGGGTACGTTTTCCATTCATAACGCGTAGCTGCATCTCTTTCATTCTAAGTGCATCTTTATCCAGATCGGCAAAATAAAGATTTGCCTGAATGTTATTTTTCCCTGAAGCAGTATCAGCCTTAAACGCTGCCGTTATTAATGTTGATGAGCTACTGGCCAGTGTTATGTATATATTTTTTTTGAAGACATAATCTTCACCAAAATTACGCATCCAGTTAGTGTAGGCACGCAGTGTATAGCTACCGGGAGGTATCTCTTTTTCATCAAGCGCTATATCGCCCCAGGTAACGCCCGACGCCAGCGGCGACATAATGCGTTTTACCATTTTATTATCTGCATTATCCAGTTCAACATACAACAAGCCGCTGCGCTGCGAAGGGCGCATAAAATCGGCATCCAGTAAATAAGCTTTAAAGTGCAGGGTATCCTCACCTGAATAGTAAGGCTTGTCTGTTTGCAGGTAAATCTTTTCAACAGGCAGCCGATTGCGAATAGTGTCAATAGCCGAAATAATATCCTTTAAAACGGGTTGTTTGGCGGTGTTCTCTAATTCTTTGTGATTTATTTCCGGCTCAACAAAATAATCAAGCGGGGTAAGGTCTGCTATACGTTCCCATCCCCAATAGCCGCTAAAAATTACTTTTTTTGAAGGAGCGATATTTCCGTTATGATCAATAAACAGCGTGTCGGATAATAATTGTATCTCTGATTCCTGCGGATTTCTTACAGTAGCGGCAATTTTATCCTTTAACGGCATTCCTGTTTTGAAAAACAAAGGCGATGCCTTTACGCCATTATAAGAAACAAATAGGCTTAAACGTTTAGGCTGCTTAACTGTGTCCCGGCGGTTATTTATTATTGCAATGTCAGACCGGTAAGCTTTTAAATCGTTATTATAAGCAAAAAACAAGGAGTCAATTTTTTGCGGTTTATCTTTATAATCAGGCTTATCAAAAAAAACAGAAACAGTATAACCTTCTGCTTTGGCCGTATTGTTCATTACCGCTCTGAAAAAATGCCTGCTTGAGCTTAAATAAGCGGCGCGCCGGTTATCATCCCATTTTTTTTTTTGCGCATCGGTTCCCGGCATTTCTTCAAAATATGGCGAACCGCCTGTTATGCAGGTACTGTTTTTTAAATTGATCTCAAAATCTGTTAACAGGTATTTAAGTTTATAACCAAGCGCCTTATTCTCCACAATTAAAAATTGATCGGAGTTTGCATGTAAAGTATAGTTTTCTCTGTCTATATGAAATTGCAGCGCCTCCGGATTCAATAATTTACACTGTTGTGCATTAACTGTTTCGCCAATAAAATACTTGATGAACATATCTGTATATCTCTCCCTTGCTGCAGGGGTAATTAGGCTTTTACCGGTTACAGTAACTGTATTTAATTCGGTAATACTTTCTGTTAAATGGGCAACCAGTTTAATTGATTTCTGCTTAACGTTTACTGTTTGTATCAGCGGATCGAACCCCAGCATTTTTATAGCCACCTCATAAGTGCCGGGTTGTATATTATTAAAGCCAAAAGCACCCTCATTATCCGTGGCCATAATATATTTTGAGTTGGTTATGTAAACCACCGCGCCGGGCAGCGCTTCGCCTTTTTCATCGCTTACTGTGCCGTGTATGGTATAATCATCGCGAATAATTACATCGGCATGTACGTCCTTATCTTTAACTACTATTATTTTATTATAAATAGTATAGTTAGGCGGCTGCCCGGCAAATATCAGCTTTAAGGCATCTTCTAAAGTGGCCTTATCTACCTTAACAGTTACCGGTGCAGCTTTTTTTAAAAGTTCATTGGTATATACAAATGTGTAATCGGTCTGCTTTTTTATTTTGGCGAATACCGACTCGAGCGATGAACCGGTTTCATTTATGCTCACCGTTTGGGCATTGGTTTTTACCATACCACAAAGGCAAACAGCCATAAAAAATGCAGTGAAGAATTTCATAGGTATACGACAAATTACCAGTATTACGGGTTCACAATAATCTGCCTGCCCTGTATATCGAATTTAACTTTACCGGTCAGTTCAAGTACTTTCAACACATCAGACAGTGGCGACTTTAATGGTATATCTGCATAAAAATGATCGTTTACTTTTTTGTTGTAAACCACCGTTATATCATACTCACGTGCCAACTGCCGCATAATCACATCGATATCAACATTTTCGAAATGAAAGAAACCATTTTTCCAGGCCACCTCATCATCAACATTTATGTTCGAGGTAACGTTAACCTGTCCGTTTTTATTCAGTTCAGATTGCTGGCCCGGCTTAAGCATACAGCTTGATTTGCCACTGGTGAATTTTACAGACCCCTCCAATAAAGTAGTTTTAACTGTTGCCTCATCATTATAGGCCATTACATTAAAGTGGGTACCGTAAACCCGCACTTCGGAGTTGTTAACTTTTACAATAAAAGGCATGGCCTTATTTTTAGCCACTTCAAAATAAGCCTCGCCGGTAATTTCAACCCGCCTTTCTTTACCCGCAAAAGCCGTTGGGTAGCGTATGGATGAGGCTGCGTTTAACCAAACATGCGTACCATCAGCTAATTCAAGCCGGTAACGGCCTGCACGCGGGGTAAAAAGCGTGTTGTAGGCTATAGTATCTGTATGCCCAACAACATTGTAAGCCAGCCTGTCGTTGGTTTTTATAACCTTCGAGCTACCCTGGTTTATTATGGTTCCGTTCTTCACTTCATCCAGCATGATCTTTGAGCCATCGGCCAGCGAAAGAACGGCTCTTTCTTTACCCGGACCAATATCATTTTTGAAAACATGATGGCCAGGCTGATTTTTAGCGACAATGGCTTCCTTGTTTTGTTGATGGGAATAAAAATAAACACCGTAAGAACATACGGCTATTACAGCTGCGGCGGCTATAAGGCGTTTTGCCCAAATTGCAACGATACTTACCTGCCCTGTTTTTTGCTGATCTATCTTTGCATGGATATCATTCAATATACGCTGCGATAAAAAAGGGTTTAGCGGCTTAAGGTTGTTGATATCATGTTCAAATTCTGCTTTCAGCAGCTCTGTCAACTCGTGCTGGTCTGAGTTTTCTATATAATTTAAAAGCCACTCTTTTTCTCCGGCTGATAGTTCATCCTTATTTATCAGTCGCAGCAGCTGTTCTTTTATATCGTTCATGAAACTATTATTTAATAAAATAGTGTTAAAACAATTCCATCTTTATTATAAGCAATACTTACAAGCATGGAAAATGGGGGGGATTCAAACAAAAAATATTTACCTGATGATGGTTTTTACGATCATGATCAGGTAAATACCTGCCATGCGGTTATCAGGGTGCTGGTCAACATACTCTTTAATACTTTTAACAGCATGCGACAAATATTCTTTTACGGTATGTTTTGATATATTGAGCTCAAGCGCGGTTTGTTCGTAGGTTTTACCCTGTAATTTGCACAGGTCAAAAACCTTTCGCTTTTGCGGCGATAAATTTGAGCAGGCCTCGTTGATCAATTGCAGCCTGGCTTCTTTTATAAAAGCATCGGCCTCATCTGTATATTCAAACTCCTGATCGGCCTGTTTAAAGGTTAAAGCCTGTTTTAATGATTTTTTTAGATAGGTGAGGGATTTATTATAACTTACTACAAACAGCCAGTTGGCAACAGGTTTAGCAGGATCGATCTTTGCACGGTTTAACCATAAAGCTATAAATACTTCCTGTAAAATATTTTCGGCCTCTTCGGCATCCTTTACCAGTTTTAAAATATTTTGATAGATAGCCGAATGATATTGATGATACAGCCGGTCAAAAGCCTTCATATCATCAGCCTGTAATTGGATGATCAGTTCCGGATCGCTGTTAAACTCAGCTCTCATATGTACAGTTATTAAGGCTAAATCGGTTATTAATTGTCTGATTAGGATTAGGCAATATGTAAACCTATTTAATAAAAACAACAATTACAACACTATTAACTAAGATTTTAATTGCAGCACGCTATTGTTCCTGTAAATTAAAAAAATCAAGTCAACAAAAAAGGGATGCCAACTGACATCCCTTTTATTAATCTTTTATGATACCGGATTATTTTGCGTTTGCTCTTTTAGCTTGAAAAGATACAGGTACGATTAGGATAGCTAATAATGCGGCAACTTCTAATACTACTAACATGATTTTTTAATTTTAATTTGTTTTTAAATGTTGTTAAAGCTCTTTTTTCAGAAAACAATTATTTCTTTCTGATACCTCTTATATGTGCACTTTAAAGAGATAGGAGCCAAGAACAAATTGCATTCTTTTGCACAGGCTTCGTCACAAAACATGCCATTAAAATTTCGGAGACTTTATTGTTAAAATCGGCAATTTTTGAAATCATGTATTTTAAAAATTCATTTATAAATGCCCGGCTTTGGTAAAATATTAATTGCGTTTTAAAGATCACTCTAAAAAAATAATGTCTTAAAAAAGTTAAAAAAATATTTTTGAGCAAAAAATCAAAATCACCTCTAAAAATCGCTGACATTTACAAAAAAACCTATTTTTTGACATTAAAAATCAGAAAAAACATCTCTCAAAGGGCTTAATGGATAAAAAACAGAGTCATATTTTCATTTTAACGTAAAAAATGGTCGCGAAAAAACTCAAAATCTTTCTCCTTAATAAAATAAAAAAAATTATGCGACAATTTGTCACAAACACGACACAGCTGCCAAATACTGACAAAATATCCGAAAAAATAAGCCAAAATCCGGGAAAATTGATGAAAATACTCCTAACAGACACAAAATACTCAAAAATAGGGTATGCCAATTTCATTTTGATGACAACCGGCCAAATAAATTATAATATTGGTAATTATCACTATTGATTATTGCATTGTTGCAATTACGCGCGTAGCCCTGTGGTTTATTAATAATCAATCTGCCACCCTGGTTCTTGATAATTTAACAGCAAACAGAAAAATAAAAGCATAGCATATGATGGGCAGGTAATAAGCCTGTGCCACGTTGTGGTCGGCAATTAACCCCATAAGGTATGGAAAAACGGCGCCGCCTGCTACGCCCAGCACAATAAATGATGATGCCTGCTGCTTATATGGCCCCATATTATTCAAACCCAGGCTATAAATTGTAGGATATATAACCCCCATAAAGCAATTAAGCAGCATTAACGCAATAAACGATGCCCAGCCATAAGCCTGTGCGGCTATCAGGCACATTAAAATACAAGCCACTGCAGCAATGGCTAAAAATTGATTAGGCTTCCAGAACCTGAGGAATACAAATGCACCTAAAAACCTGGATGATGTTTTTAATATCATACTGAATGCAAACCAGTAAGCAGCCCGTTCGCCGGTTAGTTTCATTACAGTAACGCCATATATAATGAACAGCGCCCACGCACCTGCTTGTGCGGCAACATTGCAAAATTGCGCTAAAATTGACCATGCAAAATGCCGGTGCTTAAATAATCCCCTTAAGCTTTGTGGCTTTTTAGTTACAGGAATAACAGTTGGTGTTTTCATATCAACTACTACTTCCTCAGTAATGGGTGGTACTTTTAAAAAGAAGAAAGCAACTGCAATAGCCAATATTACACAGCCAATAATAGTATACACTACTTTAACTGAATACAAATCGTTTGAATGTGCCTGTCCTGCCCTTAAAATAAAATAGCCACCCAGTACAGGGCCTGTTATACCGCCAATGCCGTTAAAACCCTGTGCAAAATTAAGGCGCTGCGCACTGGTATGCTGGCTGCCCAAACTGGCAACAAACGGATGTGCAACGGTTTCGAGCGTGGCCATACCGCAAGCCAGTATAAATAGTGATACCCTGAAAAAGGTAAAAGATGCCGCATCAGCAGCAGGAATAAACAGAAATGCGCCCGAAGCAAACAACAACAGCCCCAATAATATACCGTGCTTATAACCATATTTTTTCATGAATAACCCGGCTGGGATACCCATTACCGCATACGCGCCGAAAATGGAAAACTGAATAAGTGTTGAGCGTGAAGTTGACAAATGCAATACGGCCTTAAAATGTTTATTCAACACATCGCCCATAGTCATAGATAAGCCCCACATCAGGAAAAGGCTAACTACACATATCAGGGTTACTACGTATTTACGCTCGGTAAAAGCATGTTTGATGTTGTCCGGCACTTTATTAATTATAAACTGTTAAAAATTGGTTTGTTAATGAGAGCACGAGTTTAAGCAAAAAAAGCGAATAACGGGCTTTTCTTAAACATATAGGCTCTAAACAAATAAAATTGGCCGCTTTAAAAACTGTAAACTTTAATTAGATTTAAAGGTTAATTAGCTGACAATTTATTAAACGGCTTATAATTAATTTATGGTTAAACAAAACGAAGCATTACTACAAACTAAAGCTACAACTATACATAGTTTGTATGATGCTTATGCCGGTATGCTAATGGGGTACATTTTTGAAATTGTTAAAGACAAAACCCTTGCCGAAGAATACCTGGTAAAAGCTTTCAGCAGTGTAAATAAACAGTTTAATGAAATAAACTGGAGCGATAACAAATGGTGCCTGTTGCAGCGCATTGCGAAAAATGAACTGACCGAATTTTACAAAGCTTTAAAAGACTGCGACCCACCGGTTACTGCAATCAATACTAATTCGCCGAATAAATACCATGACCGGATGACCGATGAGCAAAAGCATATTTTTTGCAATTTCTATTACAACAAAAGAACATCGGCCGAGTTATCACAAGAATTAAATAAGCCCGAAAAACTGATCAGAGCGCAATTAAAGGAAGCATTTGCTGTTATAAAAACATCGCATGACAATTAAGGAATACATAGAAAGCGGAATACTGGAAGCCTATGTATTAGGATCAGCCTCGGAAGAAGAGGCCATGCAGCTGCTGGAATTAAAAACACAGCATCCTGAAATTCGTGATGCTTTGTACGAATTAGAGACCGATTTGGAGCGTATCGCGCAATCGATGTCAATCCCTCCTCCTCCGGGCGCGCTTACAAAAATTGAGCAAAATATAAACGACCTCGTTAACATACCAGAAACTAAGCCTCAATTAAATGATGGTTATGATCACGAATCTGGCAACCAATATATTGCTGTCGAGTCAGAATCGACACACATGCGGGTACACAAAGTTTGGAAACTGATATTTGCAGCCGTATTTATTTTGAGCAAAATATTTTTAATAGCCTCTATTTATTTTTACCTCGAAAACCGCCAGGCGCAGCAACAGATACAGGATTTAAAAACTGAACTGAAACAATACCACCATTCGCATTAATATTAAGCCGATATAAAATTCCGTATATTTGAATTTTGCAAGTATCATGGAAATTATATCTGTAGACGACTTTTACAAAGAAACCGCCGCTTTGATCCCCGAAGGGATAAACAAAGAAATTGGCCATTTTAATATTTTTAAAACCGACGACCTGTTTGCGCAGCTTAAAAAGAAGCCGAATGCCATGCCTTACAACAGGCGCGCCTACTATAAAATAAGCCTGATAAGCGGCCGCAATAAAGCCGAATATGCTGATAAGGAAATTGTAATAGAAAAGAACGCCCTGCTGTTTGCCACACCTAAGATCCCTTACAACTGGCTTCCGCAGGATGATAATCAATCAGGGTTCTTTTGCATTTTTACAGATGAGTTTTTGATACAATCAAAAAGTGGTGTGGTGCTGGATGATCTGCCCATATTTCAACCCGGGGGATATCCTATTTTCCAGCTATCGGATGAAGAAGCGAATGATATTCTGCAAATATTCAGCAAGATGTATAAAGAGATAGCTTCTGATTATATTTATAAATACGACCTGCTACGCAATTACGTATTAGAACTGATCCATTACGGGCAAAAACTGCAACCGGCTTCTGCAATTTATCCTTCGCATACCGCATCGGCACGGGTATCGTCTTTATTTATTGAATTACTGGAGCGTCAGTTCCCTATCGAGTCACCACACCAAAAACTTAACCTGCGTACCGCTAAAGATTATGCCGACCGTTTGTCTGTCCATGTAAATCATTTAAACAAAGTTTTAAAAGAGAATACCGGCAAAACCACAACTGATATCATCAGCAGCCGTATCATACAGGAGGCTAAACTCCTGTTAAAACTCACCGACTGGAACATATCAGAAATTGCCTATTCGCTGGGCTTTGAGCAGGTGGCCCATTTCTCAAATTTTTTTAGAAAACAAACCTCACTGGCGCCCGTAGCCTTCCGTTCATAACACTCATATTTGAATTTTGCAACTATTGGATTGATACTTGCAAACACAATGGTTAATAACACTGTTACCTTTGTTCTATCAAACAAAAAGAAAAACAATGGCAACAAACAAAATAGCCTTAGTAACCGGTGGTAGCCGCGGGCTTGGCAAAAACATGGCGCTGAGCCTGGCAAAAAAAGGCTTTAACGTAATACTTACCTACAACAGCAAAAAAGATGATGCCCTGGCAGTAGTCAGCGAAATTGAACAAGCCGGGCAAAAGGCTGCTGCTTTACAATTAAACACCGGCGACATTAAAAGCTTTGATGGATTTTTTACTCAATTAAAAACTGTATTAAAAGATACTTTCGATACTGATCATTTCGACTTTTTGATCAACAACGCGGGTATTGGTATGCATGTACCATTCGCCGATGTAAAAGAAGAAGACTTTGATAATATATTGAATATTCATTTTAAAGGCGTGTTCTTTTTTACGCAAAAAGCGCTTCCAACTATTAATGATGGAGGCCGTATCATCAATATTTCAAGCGGGTTGGCACGTTTCAGTTATGATGGTTCATCAGTTTACGCTGCTATGAAAGGCGCGATCGAGGTGTTGACCAGGTATCTGGCAAAAGAATTAGGGCCACGCAGAATAGCGGCTAACGTAGTTGCACCAGGCGCTATTGAAACAGATTTTAGCGGCGGTTTAGTACGCGATAATGAAAATATGAATAAAACCATAGCGGGTCTTACCGCCCTGGGCCGTGTAGGCTTGCCGGATGATATTGGCGGCGTGGTTTCTTTTTTATGTACCGAGGATGCCCGGTGGATCAATGGCCAGCGTATTGAAGTATCAGGCGGGATATATTTATAACCGCCGGTAAATCATAATTATTAAGCCTTCAGGTTATCCTGAAGGCTTAATTTTTTTATAACATATCCTCGCGGCATGGCGCGAACGCCTCAACTAGCACCCCCGGTTCAATACACACCAATCCGTGTATCACATCAGGCGGCACAAAATAGCCGTCGTGCTGTTTCAGCACTTTCTTTTCATCGCCAATGGTTAGTTCAAAAACACCGCTTTCAATGTAGCTAGCCTGTACATGCGGATGATGGTGTAAGGTGCCCACCGCTCCTTTTTCAAACTTCATTTTTACCAGCATCAGTTGGCTGTTGTAACCATATATCAGGCGCTTCATGCCAGGGGCGGCATCCTGCCATTGTAACCCTGCCCCTATCTGGAATACATTGCTCTGTTTTAAATCACTCATCATTTTATCTATTCAAAGTAAGAGGCGTACCCGGCTGGTATACTATTAATACTTTTTATTTGTACATCTTTATAAAAAACCTCGGCGGCCTCGCTTTGCAATTGTATTTTGCCTTTTATCAGCGGCTTTATGGTATCGCCATCTTTATAAACCAATTGTGTTAGTGCCATTACCACATGCCCGTTTATGATCTGGATACTTTTATCGCCATAACATATCAACTCAACGCTGTTCCAGTCGCCATGCTTTTCGTAGTCCTGGCTATGCTGCACAAAACCATTTCGATGGCCGCCTACACCCATTTGCGCGTCAATACCTTTAGGGTCATAAACGCCCATGTTTTTATTTGCTTCGGGGTCATGCATTTTAATATGTGCCCCTACCGCGCCAACGCACCAGTAATCGCCAAAGCCGCCTTCCATTATCTGGAACTCTTCGGCAGGCATCCATGAGTGCCAGTATTCGTCGCCAAATTCACCATGCGAGTGATATAGTAATCCTGAATCTTTTGGTTCATTTAAACGCGGCACCCATTTTTTATCGCCAAACTTCACCATCAGTTTTAAATGATAATTCTGATAATCCAGTTTGGTAAAAATACAGCCGTAAGTTTCGCCGCTTATCCGTACTTCCGGCTCGTTATTAACCATACTTATGGTTACAAATCCTGCTTCATTTTTATTTAAGCCAATGGGTGGTATCAACGCGCCATTTTCATCAACTGGGGTCTTACCTTTATAACCATCTTTATGCCTGAAACTTTGGTACATGTTCCATTTGCTCAGGTTTTTATCGAATAGTTTTTCCCAACCGCTATCATTTACAAACGAGGTAGAAAACAACAGGATAAAACTTAAAAAAATAAAAGAAAGTATTTTTTTCATGGCATTATAATTTGCTTACTTATTGGGCAGGCTAATATAAATTAAAACAGATGCTTATTGATTATAGTTAGTACTTTTAATAAACTCTACTTATCAATCAATTATGGCAACAGTAGCGCTGCGCAGCCCCGCCGGTAAATGGATCATGGTATCAACCATACTGGCCTCGGCAATGGCATTTATTGATGCTACGGCTTTAAATGTGGTACTGCCCGCTTTGCAAAAAGGGCTAAAGGCTACCGGCACCGATCTGTTCTGGATATTGAACGCCTACCTGCTCATGCTGGCCTCATTAATATTAATTGGTGGGGCTATGGGCGATAAGTTGGGCCGTAAAAAAGTATTTATGGCGGGTATACTTATATTTATAATCGGCTCGGCAGCATGCGGAATTTCGGACAGTGTTTTTTTACTGGTATTATTCCGTTTGCTACAGGGCATAGGCGGCGCATTCATGATACCGGGCAGTCTGTCGCTTATTTCCTCTTCTATCAATGCTAATGAACGCGGTAAAGCCATTGGCACCTGGTCGGCATTTACCACGGTGGTAACCATGGGCGGGCCCATATTGGGTGGGGCGCTGGCCGATGCCGGTTTGTGGCGATATATATTTTTCATTAATGTACCTATAGGTATCGCGGCACTTATCATGCTGGCATCTCGCGTAAAAGAAACCCGTGATGAAGGAACTGATCAATCGCTTGATTTTCCGGGGGCTATCACCATTGCGCTTGGATTAGCACTTTTAACCTTTGGCTTTTTACGGATCCCGGCGGTTGGCTTTGGCAACATGCAGGCCTACGGCTCATTAATAGCAGGCATTATTATGCTGGCAGTGTTTATTACCATCGAGATAAAAAGCAAACACCCTATGATGCCCTTAACTTTATTCGCTAACGCGACATTCAGCGGGGCTAATTTGCTGACTTTCTTCCTCTATGCAGGCTTAGGCGCGGGAATGCTCTTCTTATCATTGAACCTGGTGCAGGTGCAAGGCTATAGCCAACTGCAATCGGGTTTAACCTTTTTACCGTTTACGGTTTTAATGATCAGCATAGCACGCTATGCAGGCTCATTGGCTGATAAGCTGGGCCCGCGGTTATTCCTTATTGGTGGGCCGGCACTGGCAGGTACGGGGTTACTCATTCTATCATTTATCAAACAAACCAACGGGCCTTCTGATTATTGGACCACCTTTTTTCCGGGGGTACTGGTTTTGGGGTTGGGTATGTCGTTCACTGTGGCGCCGCTTACCGCTACGGTGATGGGGGCGGTTAGTGATCACTTTTCGGGCACGGCATCGGGCATAAACAATGCCATGACCCGTATAGCGAGTGTTTTCGCTAACGCGATATTTGGCGCACTGGCAGTATTGCTTTTTTCGGGAGCATTACAAAAAGAGATGAAACCCATGACCTTAAACCCGCACGATAAACAAGCCGTTATGCAACAGGCCGCCGATCTGGGGAATGCCAAGGTCCCCGCAAGTATTAATACAATCAATAAACCCATTATCGAAAAAGCTTATCATAGTGGTTTTATAGCAGCTTATGCAGGTATTATGCGTATATCGGCCGGGCTGGGCTTTTTGGGCGCGATCATGTCATTGATCTTTATCAGGAATAAGGGTGTAATGAAGGATAAGTAGCTTCTCAGTTTACTTCAACAAATATGGGGGTTTCGTCAACCTCTAATGGCAGCTTTCCATTTTTTACCGCGGCAGTTTCTGTTTTCATCTCATCGGCACCAACTACAAGGCGGTGAATTTTTACTAACGCGACACCTTTTAAATTGAGGCTGTATACCGCTTTTCTTCCTACCTCGTCCGGAACCCAAATAACGTATATTTTTTGAGCCGCGTTTTTATAAACATCAACCATAGGATCGCTGCTAATAGTTTGTTCGTATTTATAATTGCCCAGTAGTTTTTTTGTTTGCAAAAAATAATCGGCAACGGGGCGCTTTTTACCATTATCAACAAATCCACAAGTGGCATACTGACCGGGTTGATCTGAGCCCGCATCGTCCAGCATATAATAATAGGCGCTTTTAAGCCCATGCCGGGTATACATCAATGACGACCGCAATATCCAGTCGGCCTGCGTTATTAAAGGCGATTTATCACCAATTTTAATGGCTCGCTGCGGACTACCCGGGTTAATATCATAACCGGCTTCGGTTATCCAAACATCCATATTGTTGGCATATTTTTTTGCCATAGCCACAAAATCATCGGCATATTTCCCGCCTAATGATAATTCGGGGGCCTTGCCTGTAGTACGGTCATGCCCCGGTTTTGAGTCATCATTATAATAATGATAATTGATCACATCAAAGCATAAATTCACGGTGCCATCAGGTTTATAGCCGCGGTGCTGCTTGCACCATTCAATCATTTTTACTACATAATCCGTATCGGGGGCGGCAAGTCCTGCCATTACAACTTTCATAGTTGGGTCTGCACTTTTTACTCCTACCCCTTTCCCCAGCTTACCCATATCACCATCATAAAATGCCGACAGATTAGCGGCGTACTCTTGCGGGCTTTGGTGCGCCTTTGCTCCTTTCCAAGTCCTGTCAACCTCATTGTTGCACTCCATATAATGCACATAACCTAATCCAACTATTGGCTTAACAACTACGTCTTTATAAGGGGAGTGCTCATAATATACCAATGCGTTATCTACATTCTTATTATTTCCATATCGTGCCGCGTATTGAAAAGCGGCCCGGGCCTGGTCAATATAACTGGCCGGGTTTAAATGATCTGAACCAAATGGCGCGGCTACATTTTCGACATCCCGCTGATCTTTAGGATAAGTATCCAACAGCCATGAGGGACAGCCCTTCATACAATCCAATACTTCAATGCCATTTTCTTTACAGGCTTGATAAATCGCATCGTAATTAAAACTGCCCGAGTGCGTTGGATTAAAATAATACTCGCCTTTGTGTGCTTCAATGCGTTCCCAGTCCATATAATGACGAAATGCGCCGAACGACTGCATGACCTTAACCTGATTAGGATCAGTACTGCTATTTATGTTACCCAGAAGATCCCATTCAAAACCATTTATCCCCAGAAAATTTTTAAATACTGAACTATTTTTTTGAACAACGTTCAATTTCACAACCTCATGTTCATTAGCCCAATGCGAACAATTGGATGAAGTGAATACAAGGTATATAAAACCAAAAGCAACAACCCGGGTTAATGACTTCATAATTAAAGAATTAGTTTTTTATTCCAATATTTTTTTAAACTCTTTAGCTTTTGGATATTAGCGTCGGCGCCACATTGGATGATAATTTTCACGGGAGCAATCATTTCGCCATGAAGATAAGATTCATTTAAGGTATTCGAAAATAATTTATAATGCACATAAGGATAGAAAATTGTTAAATTATAGGTACCGGTTGTAACGTTTAATTCGGTTGGGTGATGGCACAAAGGCCCCTCCACGTTACACTGGCTCAAACATTTGATTAGTTAAAAAAAGCCAACATGAAGTTAAAATACATACTTTGGGACAAGGAAGAAATCGACGCGACAAACTTAGCTTATTATCGTTACGATTATCTTCATTTTACCAGAGGGCTTGCAGGACCGACAAAAAATATATAAAAAGATCAAAGCGGTAATCAATATTAAATTATTATTAAGGCAGTACTTTTACTTATATTAAAAAACAATGTTAGTATCTTTGCAAAAAATATAGCACAAGCAGCTATATATTTATAGCAAATAAATTATAAAATATTTTTTTTAAATCTTCTGAACAAAATATCACGTATAAAGCAATTATTACGTAAAATCAATTGAACTCAATATGAAAAAATTTACTTTAATTATTTTTTTGCTATCTATTTGTTTCAGCTTCAAAACCTTCGCACAAGAAGGCATTATGGGCGACGTAGATTACAACCTATTGCAAAAATACATTCAACTTGCTAAACAAAATTATACGCTGAAAAAATTGGCAGATAAAAGAGTAGAAGGCGCTAAAACAGAGGTGCCAATTGCAGCCCTTGCTTATTTGGATATGGCAAACGTATCGTACATATTCAGGCCTAATGATCAAACAGCACTTACTACTCCCGGGTCAGCTAATGCCAATCCTTATGCTGTAAACGGTTTACAATTTGGCTTAGGTGTAAGTCTTGGTCAATTCTTTTCAAGACCACTCCAGATCAAAAAAGCGAAAATTGATTATGAAATGGCAAAACTTGATGCAGAACAATTAGATAAAACTGTGGAACTGGAAGTTAAGACCAGGTATTACAATTACGTGCAGCAAGTAGCGTTACTTAAACTTAACAAACAAAATTTGTTAGACATGAACCTGGTTGCCGAAGAAACAAAAAGCAAATTTGAAAAAACCCTGGTTACATTAGAAGTTTATGATCAATCAAGGCTTGCTTTAACCAATGCAAAAGTTACTGCAATAGCTACAGAGGTTGAGTATTTGAAAGCAAAAGATATGCTTGAGCAAATTATTGGTGTAAAACTCGCAGACGTTAAGTAACAACTATACAAAGTATTTTTAAATGGATATTAAGTCATTTCTTAAGTTAATAAACCGATATAAATGGTTACTTATTATAGTTCCTACGGCTGCAGTAACTATTACTTATTTCCTGGTTCAGAATTTGCCTCAGCAATTTAAATCAAATGTGCAAATTTCGACCGGATTGCTCGATCCTACAAAAATGGTGATCACAGATCAGTCGGTCGACCTTTTCAAGGTAAATCAGCAGTTTAGCAGTATAATGGAAAAGCTGACAATGAAGAAAACATTGGACATGCTTTCTTACAACCTGATATTGCATGACCTGGAGAACCCTGCAAAAAAGTTCAAGAAATATAGCGACCGTGTTGATTCATTAAACCAGGAACAAAAACAGGAAGTTATTACACTGTACAGAGAAAAGCTATTAAGCAGATCACTATTAACTGTAAATGACGATAAAGGAAAGTACAAGCTATTCTCTATTGCTGCATCAATGGGTTATATG
>DATJJI010000167.1:0-15450 GCA_035492275.1 Mucilaginibacter sp. | reverse complement strand
TGGTTTATTGTGGTTTTTCAAAATCGCAGGTTGAACTGTCAATAAATGATGGGTCAGGCAAAAAGGTAAAGGATATGATGATAAAGGATGGGCAAGGAAAAAATCTAAAATTTACCTCCGAAGTCAGCGCCTTGAATTATTTATCGCAAAACGGATGGACAATTGTTTCATCGTATGAAGATACGTCGGGCGGAGGTACACCCAATATTGCATTCGTTATCAGGCGATCTTCGTAAGCGTTAAATTTTGTTAAACTGAACCCAAAACCTAATTAATAAAATATAAACTTTTACCTTTAGGTATGGTTTCTTAATTTCGCAAAAACTAATTGTACGCAATGGAAGAATTTGAAGCAAGCGAATCGGCAAATAAAACAAAGACTATTTACATATCTACCGTATTCGGTATAGCTATGGTATTGCTGATGATAGGCTTGCTTGGCCTTATACTGGTACACGCCAATAACCTGTCACGTTACGTAAAGGAAAACATTGTGCTCAATATTTTTGTGGACGATGCCGCTCACGAAACTGATGTGCGTCAATTACAAAATCAACTGGAAACCAACCGTATGGTTAAACAGGCCATTTACGTAAGTAAAGAATTGGCCGCGCGTAACCTGCAAAAAGACCTGGGCGAAGATTTTGTACGTTTCCTGGGTTATAACCCGCTATCGCAATCGCTTGATGTTTATTTGAATGCCGATTATGCCAACAATGCAGATATTACCAAATTCAAGGCCGAGCTATTAAAGAACCCATTGGTAAAAGAGGTTAAATACCAGCAATCGCTGGTTGACCAAATGAACCAGAATTTAACTTCTATCAGCTTAGTGATACTCGCTTTTACCGGCATATTTGTGGTAGTATCGGTAGCGTTAATTAATAATACCATCAGGCTGGCAATTTACTCACAACGTTTCCTGATCAAATCAATGCAGTTAGTTGGTGCAACTAAATCATTCATCCGTAAACCGTTTTTATTATACGGTATATGGCACGGCCTTTTGGGTGGATTAATCGCTGTTATAATACTTATCAGCACCCTATATTTCGCTAATTTAGAAGTTCCTGACCTGGTGATATTACAAAACAATGCCGAGTTTGGTATTGTGTTTTTAGGCGTGCTTGGCCTGGGTATATTTATATCGGCATTTAGCACCTACCTGGCAGTGAACAAGTTTTTACGTTTAAAAATATACGATCTATACAGATAGCAGTGAATATTCACTCAATCACTAATTCACTCATTCAATAATTAAAAAGATGGCAAAGACCACACAACCCGCTGCAAAGGCAACAACAACAAAAGATACCCACACACAATCTGTGAAGTTTATATTCGACAAAAGCAATTATACCTGGTTCGTTATCAGTATTGCTGTAGTAGCATTAGGCTTTGTACTCATGTCGGGCACAACCGATATTTATAGCAACACCAAAATAGTTGTGGCCCCTGTAGTTGTATTAGCAGGCTTCGCAATAGGCTTTTACGCTATCCTTAAAAAACCGGCAGCTAAGTAGGGATTTAGTTATTGGGTTATTAAGTTAATGGCATATAACTTTTTAATAACTCAATAACCTAATAACTCAATAACTATAAATAACCAACCTTACCCCAAATGAACATCATCCAAGTAATCGTCCTTGCAATTATTGAAGGATTAACCGAGTTTTTGCCGGTATCATCAACCGGGCACCTCGTTATTACCAGCTCATTAATGGGCATCAGCAAAGACGAGTTTGTTAAACTTTTCGAAATCGTGATCCAGTTAGGTGCTATCCTGGCTGTGGTGGTACTATACTACAAACGCTTTTTACGCTCTATAGATTTTTATATTAAGCTGATAATAGGCGTTATACCCGCTGTAATATTCGGGTTACTGTTAAAAAAGAAGATCGATATATTACTGGAAAGCCCGCTGGTGGTTGCTGTAGCCTTTGTTGTGGGTGGCGTTATCCTGCTTTTTGTTGATGAATGGTTCAACAAACCGGTTATTGACGACGAAAAGAAGATCAGCCATATTACAGCGCTGAAGATCGGTTTTTTTCAATGTTTGGCTATGATACCGGGTGTATCCCGTTCGGCAGCATCCATAGTAGGTGGTATGTCGCAGAAATTAAGCCGTAAGGCAGCAGCCGAATTCTCTTTCTTTTTAGCGGTGCCTACCATGTTTGGCGCTACGCTAAAAGACCTGTACGATTTTTACAAACATGGCAACATGACCGCTGCCGGTATGCACCAGGATATTAAATACCTGCTGATAGGCAGCGCTATAGCTTTTATAGTCGCCTTGCTGGCTATTAAATCATTCATCACCTTTTTAGAGCAGAAAGGCTTTAAACTGTTTGGTGTTTACCGCATTTTAGCAGGTATTGTTATTATTATACTGTACTATACTGGCAACACTTTGCATACAGTTTAACACTAACTTATTTCAGGTTAAAAAGCGCCGTATTTAAACCGTACGGCGCTTTTTTTATTGTCTGAAAATGTGTACAGTGCACACAAATTGTTAAATAGTGTTAATTCGGTATCATGCCTGCAATTAATAAATCGGCACGGCGTTTGATAACTGTTATCCCGAAACACGAGGATCAACGTAATGTGCTGATTTGATGAGTATTTCAACAGCATATCTCTTCATATATATTGGTTTATAATTGGTTAGTTCGAGCTCCTGCCCATCAGGAGCTCAACTTGTTTTTGGGCTTTTCTGAATCGGTCTCAATAATTAATGATGTTAAATAATGCGGTATTTAATAAGTAAATAGCCAGTTATTTTAACATAAGCGCTTTTTCTGCTAATATTGCTGTTGCTATGATAAACTTGTTCAGAACGTACAATCCCATCAATATTTTATGGTTGGGTGTTTTATTGTTCGTGATGCGTGCGGGGTATGCTTATCATGCCCCCGCTACTATTGAGTTTACCTACCTCGAACCTTTTGCCCGTTTACTGCCTGGTGTTTATACCTATACTTTAAGTTCGTTGTTAAGCATGTTCCTGGCGGCGGTGGTTGTATTTATACAGGCATTGCTGGTTAATCGCCTGGTTAATCAATACGGTTTATTAAGTAAGCCCAGCTTTTTACCGGCATTAATGTATATAGTATTGTCGGGCTTATTTGTGCCGTTTTTGGTGTTAAGCACCCCGCTCATCTGCAACTTCCTGTTTATATGGATGCTTCATAAATTATTTGGCCTGTATAAGGGCGACGGTGCTCAATCAACCACGTACGATCTGGGGATGATCGTAGCCATTGGTTCGCTTATCTATCTGCCATTCATCTACCTTTTTTTGGCTATTTGGATAGCCCTGATACTTTTTCGTCCCTTTAACTGGCGCGAGTGGACGGCAGCTATCATGGGTTACCTCACCATCTTCTTTTTTTTAGCTGTATTTTATTATTTAAACGATAAGCTTCCCACGTTTTATACCATATGGTTGCCATTGGGTACCAAATTTCCGGCACACATTGTTATCAATAATTACAGTTACTTACTGCTTATCCCAGTTATGGTGATATTTATTCTCGGATTTTTTAAGCTTCGGCAAATATTTTTCAGGAGTTACGTGCAGGTACGCAAGTCGTTTCAGTTGTTGTTTGTGTTGTTTCTGATAACCGGTTTATCATTTTATGTGAGGGCACAGTTTAATTTACCCCACTTTTTATTGTGCGTTATCCCTGCCGCGGTATTTTTTGCTTATTATTTTTTGTATGCAAATACCCGCTGGTTTTACGAAACTTTGTTTTTTTTACTGCTTGCTGGTATAGTTTATTTTCAGTTTAACACTTTTTAACTTTTACATTCGTTCAAATTTCAGCTGTTATATTAGTTTTGTAGCATGAAGTTTGGAGTAGTTATATTTCCGGGGTCTAATTGCGATGAAGATATCATTCATGTATTAGACAAAATAATGGGCCAGCAGGTTGTTCGCCTGTGGCATAAAGACCATGATCTGCAAGGTGCCGATTTTATTATCCTTCCCGGAGGGTTTTCGTTCGGTGATTATCTTCGCTCAGGTGCAATAGCGCGTTTCTCGCCCATCATGCAGGAAGTAATTCAGTTTGCTGCCCGTGGCGGTTATGTAATGGGTATTTGCAATGGTTTCCAGATACTGACCGAGGCCGGTTTATTAGAAGGCGCTTTGCTGCACAATAACAACCGTAAGTTTATTTGCCGCAACATATACATGAAGCCGCAAACTACGCAATCATTAATTACTGCACAGATCGATCCGCAGCGCGCATTGAAAATACCTGTTGCGCATGGAGAGGGTAATTATTTTGCCGAGGCTGATGTGTTAAAGCGTTTAAATGATAACGACCAGGTATTATTCAGGTACTGCGACGAGGCCGGCAATGTTACTGCCGATGCCAACCCGAATGGTTCCATAGAAAATATTGCAGGTATTTGTAACGATGGCCGCAACGTGTTTGGCTTTATGCCTCACCCTGAGCGTGCTGCCGACCCTATATTGGCTAATGAGGATGGGCTGGCAATTTTTGAATCAATACTATCAATGATAAAAGCCTGATGGCCAATTTGGTTATCGATATCGGTAATACTTATACTAAAACAGCCATATTTGAGCAGGGCGAATTAGCTTATACAGCACATTACGAAGCTATTGACCTTACAACGCTGGATAGTTTAATAAGTGCCCACCATATTGATAAAACCATCATATCATCAGTAAAAAAACACAGCGAAGAATGGGAAGCGGGGTTAAAAGAAAAAACACAGCTTATTTACTTTAACACCGCAATGACCGCAGGTATCCATAATCATTACCGCACGCCAAAAACATTGGGGCCCGATAGGTTAGCTGCCGTAATAGGAGCGAACCATTTATACCCGGGTAAAAATAACCTGGTTATTGATGGCGGTACCTGTATAACCTATGATTGGGTAGATGCCGGCGGAAATTATTTTGGCGGCAGTATATCACCGGGGCTAAAAATGCGTTATAAGGCGTTGAATTATTACACATCCGGTTTGCCGGTTATTGATGCCGACGACGCGTTTAAAAATAATAGCGGCGATGATACCGAAACGGCAATACGCTCGGGTGTGCAAAACGGAATTAGATTTGAGCTGACGGGCTTTATTGAAAGCTATGCAGCCAATAAACACGAATTAAATATTATACTTACCGGTGGCGATAGTATTTTTTTTGATACTCTATTGAAAAATAGCATCTTTGCCCCCTATATAAAAATTGAACCGCACCTGGTTTTAAAAGGATTAAACGCAGCTATACAAAAGCATAATGATTAAATATACTAAGTTTTTTATTACATTTTTACTTGCCGTTATCGTGCTTCAGGCCAGGTCGCAGTCAACAGCTAACACCAGTTCACCGTATTCACAATACGGTATAGGCGACCTTGCCCCGGCCTGGTTACCTCAAAATACCGCTATGGGCGGCATTGCTACCGGTATCAATACTATCAATGGCTTTAATACGATCAATCCGCTTAACCCGGCCTCGTACGGAGCTATAGGTTTAACAACTATTGATGTTGGTTTGTATGCAAGCTCAACATCATTGAGCCAATCCGGACAACCAACACAACAAAATGGAAATTTCCGTTTAAGCCATATCGCTTTTGCTATCCCCTTAGGTAATCGATCGGCGTTTAGCTTTGGTTTATTGCCTTATAGCCAGGTAGGTTATAACTACAAACAAACGCTTAAAAATTATGGGTCGGGATCATCTGTTGATACTAACGCCGTAAATTATGTTTATAATGGCGAGGGTGGTTTATCAAAGGCTTATATTGGTTATGGTGTTACCATTGCAAGGCACTTGCTTTTAGGATTTAACGCCTCGTATATATTTGGTAACATTAAACATTTTCAATCAACAGAAATACCCAGCCTTGTTGGAACACTTAATTCAAGAATTGAAAATGATAATGCTGTGAGCGGCTTTACTTATGATTATGGTGCGCAATACATTATCGACCTGTCATTAACCAAACATATTGTTATAGGTTATTCGGCCACTGCCAAATCGATGATCAATTCACAAAATACTTATATCGTGAGCCAGTACTCAACTGATGCAAATGGCAATCCGAACGTTGCTACAGATTCATTAGTCAATCAGCCAAGTAATAAGGTAAAAATACAGTTGCCTCAAATTAACCACTTTGGTATATCGTACCAAAAAGATCTTAAATATTTAATAGGCGCTGATTATACCATGGGCCATTGGTCTGACCTGAGTATAGGTGGCGTGAACCAGGGTACAGTAAACAGCAGTACATTCAATATAGGCGGTCAATATACCCCTAATATGAACTCACTTAACAGCTACCTGGCAACGGTTGATTACCGTTTAGGTTTTATGTTAGATAATACTTACTATAATATTGCCAACCCAACCGGTGGTGGCTATACCAACATAAAATCAAAGGCGGTTACATTCGGTTTGGGTCTGCCGCTGCGTCCGGGTGCCGGCGGTACCTTTTACAAGGTTAACTTTTCGGCCGAGTTAGGCCAGCGCGGTACATTAAATAATGGCCTTGTTGATGAAAAGTATATTAACCTGCGTATAGGCTTTACGTTGAATGATAAGTGGTTCCAGCGTTATAAATTTGAATAATTGAGCTATGCATAGTCGTGCAAAACAGGTATCAGCCTTATTTTTGCCGGCATTGCTTTCAGGCATGCTGTTATTGGGAGCGTGCGAAAACGATCTTAAACAGATCAAACAGATATCAGCTAAATTAGTAAGCCAGCCTATTGATACCACCAGGGGGGTCGAAGTGATCTATAGCGACTCGGCTATAGTTAAAGGTAAAATGATTACGCCACTGCTTATTCATTATGATGTTTCCAAGAGTGTTGCCAAGCCTTATTATAGTATGCCTAAAGGTGTTAAGGTGATAATTTACGATAAAGATGCAAAAGAGATCGGTAATATAGTATCCGATTCGGCTGCACAGCATGAGAAAGAGCACATCACCGAATTTTTTAGAAATGTAGTAGCTACCAACATTAAAGGCGAAACATATAAGTCGGACGAACTGATATGGGATCAGGACAAGAAAATATTTTATTCAAATAAACCCGTACAGATAACTATGGCGGGGGGCGATATCATGAATGGCACAAGTTTTAAGAGCGATGACAAGTTCAATAATCCGCATTTAACACAATCAACAGGGCTGTTTAATGTCAGCGATTTACCGGCAAACTAATTGTAATTTCCAGGTAAAAAATTGTGTTATATAATTTTACTAAAAGTTGTATCTTGCGCCCTCTTTTTAAGAATTAAATTTATAAAAAATTAATATACATATATGGCTATAATGGGTTATTTGCGCGATCGCATGGGTAAGATCGTTGCAATTGTGATCGGGCTTTCACTTTTTGCTTTCATCGCTACAGAGGCAGTTAAAAGTGGCGGTTCATTTTTCAGGGATGATAACAACGAGTTGGGAATGGTTGGCGACGAAAAAATTGCGTTGGACGTTTTTAATCAAAATGTAGAACAAAGCAGCGCGCAGTTTAAACAGCAATCAGGCCAAAGCAGCCTTACGCCTCAAATTACCAGCTATATACAGGATAATGTATGGAACCAACTGGTAACCAAAGCTATTATTGAAAAAGAAGTTGACAAGCTGGGTTTAATAGTTAGCCCTGATGAAACACAGTCAATGACCACGGGTAATAATCCAAGCCCGCAAGTGGTACAAGCCTTTACCGATCCGCAAACCGGTAAGTTTGATCGTGCTAATGTGATCAATGTGATCAACAACATCAGAAGCATGAAGGATGACAATCCTCAAAAAATACAATGGGAGCAATTTGTGACCAAACTGATCGAGGCTAAACTGGGCGAAAAATACATGACGATGATCACTAACGGCCTGTACGTTAACGCGCTGGATGCTAAAGATGCTTATGAATCAAAAAACAAACTGGTTAACTTTAAATATACCACGCTTGATTACGCTTCAATTCCTGATAGTAAGGTTACTTTAACCGATGCCGATTACAGCAGCTATTATGATGAACATAAAAACGAATTTAAAAATCAGCAGGAAACAAGAAGCATTAATTATGTAACTTTTAATGCTGCTCCTTCAAAAGAAGACTCTACAGTTATAAAAGATCAGATAGGTAAATTGGTACCTGACTTTAAAGCCAGTACCAACGACTCACTTTTTGTACAGATCAATTCAGAAACAAAAACTCCTATCGTTTATCAGCACAAAGGCCAGCTTGACCCTAAGCTGGATACGGTGATGTTTAATGCATCAGCGGGTTTTGTTTACGGCCCTTACTTATCAAACGGCAGCTATAAATTAGCTAAACTGGTTGACGCGCGTGTTGGCCCTGACTCTGTAAAAGCTAAACACATATTAATTAGCCCTACAGCAGGCATTGCTAAAGCATTAGTTACTGCCGATTCGATAAAGAAATTAATTGAATCAGGTAAAAAAACATTTGCCGATCTGGCTCAAACCTACTCGGTTGATAAAGGTTCGGCAGTTAAGGGCGGCGAGCTGGGTACTTTTGGCCGTGGGGCTATGGTGCCTGCTTTTGAAGATGCCGTGTTTAATGGTAAAAAAGGCGATATCAAAATAGTTACCACGCAATTTGGTGTGCACATTATACAAATTGAAGATCAGAAAGGATCATCAAAAGTAGTTAAGGTAGCCGTTGTTGATAAGCCGTTAACAGCAAGCAGTAAAACACAATCGGCCGCGTACAGCAAGGCTCAGGCATTTTTAATCGCCTTAAATAAAGATAATTTTGAGCAGGAGGTTAAAAAAGCAGGATTAAAACTGCAAACCGGTAATGATATAGCGGGCGTAGCGGGTGGCGTAGGTACCCTTACCGATGCGCGCGACATGATTAGATGGGCGTTTAAATCAGCCAAAGGAACAGTTTCTGACCAGGTATTTACCTCAGGCGACCAATACGTTGTTGCCCAGGTAGCCGAGATTAAACCTAAAGGAATATTATCACTTGAGCTGGTGAAGAAACAAATTAAGCCAGCGGTAATGATACAGGTTAAAGGTAAAATGTTAAGCGATAAGTTTGCTGCTGCCATTAGCGGATCATCATCAATTGAGCAAGTTGCTCAAAAGGCTGGTGGTAAAGTTGTACCGGTGCAAAACATTGTTTTTGCTAACCCTATAATTCCGGGTTCATCTGCCGAGTACAAAGTGGTAGGAGCCGTATTCGGTTCGCAGCCAAATAAAATATCAAAACCAATAGCAGGTCAGCAAGGCGTGTTTGTGTTTACCGTAAACAGCTTTATTAATCCTGCCCCGCTTGCAAACGCTGTAAGAGAGCGCGAACAGATACAACAGGCGTATTTACAACGTTCGCAAGGGCTGTTTGAAGCTTTGAAAGATAAGGACAATGTAAAAGATAACAGGGCTAAGCTGTTATAGACGAATTTTAAAGTAATTTTGTATCCGGGATAACGTTTATACTACGTGATCCCGGATTTTTCATTTAAAGGACATGGAGATACAGGAAAATTTTGTCAATAAGGTTGCGCAAAGCGGTTTGGTTACATTAGACCCTGCCGAGTTTTATGCGCCGGGTGAGCGTATTGTTTATGATATTAAGGATAACCTGTTCCAGGGGCTTATTTTGCGTGAAAAGGATTTCAGAGAGTTTGTAAAGGAGCATGACTGGTCGCAATACGCGGATAAGAATGTTGCCGTTACCTGTACTGCAGACGCTATAGTACCTGCCTGGGCATATTTACTGCTGGCAAACAGAATGGCACCCTATGCCCATGAGGTTGTTTTTGGCGATGCCGATGTATTAGAAACCGTTTTGTTTATAAAAGAAATAGCAAAGCTTGATGTAGAACAGTATCGCGACCAACGTTTGGTTATAAAAGGTTGCGGCGATATTGATGTACCGGTATCGGCTTATGTTGAGCTGGGCAAAAAACTGACCCCGGTTGTAAAAAGCCTGATGTTTGGCGAACCATGCTCAACCGTGCCCATCTACAAAAAACGCGACTAAGCAAAGCGGTGTTAAATGGATTGCTTTTTGTAATAAGTATTTTATGAATAAATATTTTTTTGCTTTTATACTTATTACAAGCTATGTAGCCATCGCTTTTAGCCAGATCCCAAAAGAAACTGATGAACCGGTTTTTAAGGCAGGCGAGCAGTTAACTTATAAGTTTAAGTATGGCTTTTTCACCGGGGCCGAAGGGCATTTGCGCGTTGAAGACGGTGAAAAGATAGACGGGCACCCAACTTATCACATTATAGCTGATGGCAATACCGCCGGTACCTTTGATGTATTTTACAAAGTACGTAACCGTTATGAAAGCTGGGTAGACCGCACCACACTTGTGCCCTATCTGTACCAGGAAAATCGCCGCGAAGGCAGCTGGAAACATGCTGACAATGTAAGGTTTGATCATGAAACAGGGAAGATCACCGCGAATAAAGGTATTTACTCATCAAAAGGGAAAGTGTTTGATTTTGTATCGGCCTATTACTTTGCCCGCAGTATTGATGTTAATAAAATGAAAATAGGGGACAAATACGAAATCCCTTATTTTTTAGAAGATGGTACCTACTCGCTGGGTATTACTTACGTAGGCAAAGAAGTTGTGAGCTGCCCGCTGGGTAAGTTTAATTGTCTTAAATTTAACCCCACCATCATCCCCGGCAGGATATTCAAAAAGGATAGCAGGTTATTTTTGTGGGTAACTGATGATGGTAACCGTATACCTATAAAAGCTAATGTAGGCTTGCTGGTAGGCAGCGTAACTATGGACCTTACAGAAGCAAAAGGGCTTAAATATCCACTTAATCCAATTAATAAATAAAACAGATGATAGAAGTTGGCAGTGTTTTAGTACATGAAGATGTAGTAAAAGAAAATTTTGTATGCAACTTAAACAAATGTAAAGGCGCCTGTTGTCTTGAAGGTGATTCGGGTGCCCCGCTAAATGCCAATGAGCTGGATATTTTAAAAGAAATATACCCTAAGGTAAAGCCATATATGACCGAAAAAGGTATAAAAACCATTGAAAAGGTTGGCACTCATGTAACCGACTTTGAAGGCGATTATACTACCCCATGTGTTGATGTGAATAAAGAATGTGCCTACGTTATATGGGAGGGCGGTATTACCAAATGTGCCATTGAAAAGGCATATGAAGAAGGGGTGATCGATTGGAAAAAACCTATCTCCTGCCATTTGTATCCTATCCGCATTACAAAATATCCCGAGTTTGATGTGTTGCACTACGACCGCTGGAGCATTTGCAGCCCGGCCTGTAGTTTTGGCGACGAGTTAAAAGTACGTGTGCATGAATTTTTAAAAGGCCCGCTTATTCGTAAATATGGTGAAGAGTGGTACCAGGAACTGGAAGATCAGGTTGCGGGGATGTAATTAAGTGTAAACTATCCCTGCGTTTTTTACGTTTAAAGCAATACACAACTACTTTTGTTAACCGATTTTACAATTAAATTGGATAATATTGCAGTTTAAAAATATTACCTGGTACCATAAATGAAAGTAGCTTTAATAACCGGTATTACCGGGCAGGACGGTGCGTATCTTGCTGAGTTTTTGCTGAAGAAAGGTTATTTTGTACATGGCGTTAAAAGGCGGTCATCTTCTTTTAATACCGATCGTATTGACCATCTGTATCATGACCCGCATGAACCCAATGTTAAGTTTAAGCTACATTATGGCGATCTAACCGACTCAACCAACCTGATCAGGATTATACAGGAAACACAGCCTGACGAAATTTATAACCTGGCAGCGCAAAGCCATGTAAAAGTGAGCTTTGATACACCCGAATATACGGCCAATGCCGATGGCATTGGCGCCCTGCGTATACTGGAAGCAGTGCGCTTATTAAACCTGACCAAAAAAACAAAAATATACCAGGCATCAACATCCGAACTTTATGGTTTGGTGCAGGCCGTACCGCAAAGCGAAACCACGCCGTTTTATCCGCGGTCACCTTACGCGGTAGCTAAACTATATGGTTATTGGATCATTGTAAACTATCGCGAAGCTTATGATATGTTTGCCTGCAATGGTATATTATTTAATCATGAAAGCCCGATAAGGGGAGAAACTTTTGTTACGCGCAAAATTACCCGTGCGGCTTCAAAAATTGCCCTGGGCTTGCAAAACTGCCTGTATGTGGGTAATTTATCAGCACAGCGCGATTGGGGGCATGCCAAAGATTATATTGAAGCCATGTGGCTCATGTTGCAGCAGGATAAACCCGAAGATTATGTAATAGCCACCGGTGTAACTACTACCGTGCGCGATTTTATAAAAATGGCCTTCGGCGAGTTGGGTATAGAGATAGAATTTAGCGGTAAGGATGAGAACGAGCGGGGAGTAATTATTGATGTAGATTACGAAAGGGCCAAAGAATTGGACCTGAACCTTGAAAACTTAAATATGGGCCAAACCGTAGTTAAGGTTGATGAAAAATATTTCAGGCCTACCGAGGTTGATCTGTTGGTAGGAGACCCAACAAAAGCACAGCAACAGTTAGGCTGGAAACCCCGATACGATTTGCAGGCCCTGGTTACCGATATGATACAATCTGACCTGCACCTTGTTAAAAAAGATGATTATTTGAAAATAGGCGGGTTTAAAACAATGAATTATTTCGAATAATTGCTAAACAAATACTTATGCGAAAAATACTCGGCAGTTTATTACTGCTTTTAATATTTGTAAAATTTGCAGATGCGCAACAGGCTCAATATCAGCCCTACTCTTATCAATTCTACCAAAAATTCAATCAGGATCTTTACTCGACCAAAACACGTGAGCATACTTCATTAAAATCAATGATCATTGATAGTGTTTTACAGCACCGTTATGATTCGTTAATGAACTATGGCTCGGATACGCTCCATCATAGCTGGGTGCATCGTAAACTTTTTAATGAGCATTTAATTGACACCAAAACTAAAGAATATACCTTTTTTGCCGACTTTTTGCCTGACCTGACCCTGGGTAAAGATTTTACAGGCAAAAAAAACACCTGGCTAAATACACGTGGCTACCAGCTAAGCGGTACCATAGGGAGTAAGTTTTATTTTTATACCAGCGGGTTCGAGAACCAGGCTGTTTTCCCGGAGTATTTAACAACCTATATTAACCAGGTAGGCATAGTGCCAGGCCAGGCGTATGACCGCAGCTTTGGGAAAAATACAAAAGATTGGTCGGATGTTACCGGTATTGTATCCTACACGCCTATAAAATATTTGAATATTACACTGGGCCAGGATAAAACATTTATTGGCGATGGTTACCGTTCCATGTTATTATCTGATTATGCTTCGGCTTATCCATCATTAAAATTAACAGCTAATCTGGGCAATGTACAATACATGGTGATGTGGTCGTATATGACCGATCCTGCTGAGCCAGAATTATCCTATACAAACGGTTACAAAAAGAAATGGGGCGTATTTCATTACCTGGATTGGAACGTGAGCAAACGCCTTTCGTTAGGTTTCTTTGATGCGGTAATATGGGCTGATCAGGACTCGCTGGGTAATCATCGCGGGTTCGATTATAGTTATGGCAATCCTGTCATCTTCCTGCGGCCGGTTGAAGCATCGAACGGCTCGCCTGATAATGCTTTAATAGGTTTTACCGGCAAGTATAAGATAACAGATGGCATTACGGCTTACGGCCAGTTTTTATTAGATGAGTTCAGGGCAGAAGACTTTTTTTCAGGCAAGGGGAGTGTAAAAAATAAATTTGGTTATCAATTGGGTATAAAAGGTGCAAATTTGTTCAATATAAATTCATTCAATTATCTGTTTGAGTTTAACGGGGCGCGGCCATTCACCTATTCGGAAACGGAGTCCATAAAAAATTACAGTGAGGAGGGCGAACCCCTGGCGCATCCGTTTGGTGCTAATTTCTCGGAAGTATTAGGCCTATTAAACTACTCCTATAAGCGATTTGATTTTAGTGGCGAAGCCGATTACGGGCATTATGGCCTGGATGTTAACGGACTTGCTTACGGTAAGGATATTTTTAAAGTATACATTGATCCCGCACACCTTTACGGCAACTATATAGGGCAGGGGCTTACTACAAATATGACCTATCTTGAAGGTAAAGTGGCTTATGTACTTAACCCTAAATACAACTTAAGAATTGAGCTTGGTGGTATTTATCGCCACGAAAGTAACAGTCAGTTCAATGATAAAACTACCTGGGTAACTATTGGCCTGCGTAGCTCGTTCCGCACACTTTATACTGATCTGGCCAGTTACAGAACGCACTAATGTTAGTTATTGGTTATTGAGTTATTAGGTTACTTAGTTATCATTAACTTAATAACTTAATAACTCAATAACCAATAACTAACTCGCTATAATATGCGTATTGGGTTTTATTGCAAGGTTTCTTACCTGGATGGCAATACCTGTGGCATCAAAACCACATTCGGCCCATAGTTCGGGCTGGTCGCCATGTTCAATTACCCTGTCGGGGATACCTAAGCGCACCACTTGGGCATTGTAGCCATTATCGACCATAAATTCAAGTATAGCACTACCCATACCGCCTTCAATACAGCCATCTTCAACCGTAATAACTTTATTGAACTTTTGAAAAACTTCGTGTAATAAGGCCTCATCCAGCGGTTTTACAAAACGGATATCATAATGCGCAGGGTAATAGCCTTCGGTATTTAACTGGGCAATTGCTTTTACCGCTTCGTTGCCAATATGGCCTATGGTTAATATGGCGGCATCTTCACCATCACATATTTTACGCCCCTTACCTACAGGTATGGCTTTAAATGGTTTGCGCCAGTCAACCATCACCCCATTACCACGCGGATAACGGATAACGAACGGACCCATATCATCCTGTTGTGCAGTATACATCAGGTTACGCAGCTCTTCTTCATTCATCGGTGCCGATACGGTCATGTTAGGTATGCAACGCATAAAAGCAAGATCATAAGCGCCGTGGTGCGTAGGCCCGTCGGCACCGGCAAAACCGGCACGATCCAGGCAAAATACTACGTTAAGTTTTTGTATGGCTACGTCATGTATCACCTGATCGTATGCCCGCTGCATAAAACTGGAATATATGTTACAAAAAGGAATAAGCCCCTGTGTAGATAAACCTGCCGAAAAAGTAACGGCATGCTGTTCGGCAATACCTACGTCAAAAGCGCGGGTAGGCATAGCCTTCATCATCAGGTTGAGCGAACAGCCTGATGGCATAGCCGGGGTGATGCCCATTATTTTGGGGTTTTGCTCGGCCAGCTCAATAATGCTGTGGCCAAATACATCCTGGTATTTTGGTGGCTGTGGTTTCTCGTAAGTGGTTTTCTTGATCTCGCCGGTTATTTTGTCGAACAAACCGGGAGCGTGCCATTTGGTTTGGTCCTTTTCGGCCAAAGCATAGCCCTTACCTTTAGTGGTAATG
>DATJJI010000166.1:0-2686 GCA_035492275.1 Mucilaginibacter sp. | reverse complement strand
ACGATATCTCCCAGCTTTGAACAGGCTATAAATATACGCCGGGCGCCGGTGCTGGTCTGCTCGTACATCCCCAAAGTAGCATAGTTTGCCGGGTTTGTATTGGTTATACCGGGGTTTACCTGCGGATCTTTTTTACATGATACCGCAAACACCCCTACAACTAACAAGATTAAAATTTTATACTGAGTTTTTAAGTAACTTTTCTTCATACAAGGCGTCTTAGCATCGCACAATAATACAATAAAAGGCAAAAACGCCAATTTATAAGTTGCGATATAATAACATAAATTTAATTATTTTTATAAAGACCAAACATTTAAAGAATGCTAATTAATACTTAATTAATAGCTCCTTCATAAAACGTTTAATTTTTAATCTTAAATAAACGCACAAAGTAATTAATTAAAGTTTTCAGGCCCTATTAGTTTTAGAAATTATTTTGCTAATTTTCGGAATTGAACCTATAGGCAATCGATTGTTATGCCAGGCTGCTAACAGTTTTGATTTTTAGTTGATTGCAATGAAATATGGGTAATTATTTTGCCATTTAAAGCTTCCCTTTTAATTTACAATTGTTGATAAGCTATACAACAAAAACAACAGATGGATGAGAATTTGAGTAAAGCCGTACCCGAAGTACGCCTCAGAGCCTTCAGGGCCATTGATGAGCCCGAAACCTGTGCGCTGTTTGTTGAAGGACATACCAATGTTTTGTCGAGCATTGGGGTTAAAAAAGTAACTTCTTCTAAAAATGGATGGACCACTAATCCGGCTGTTTTTGTAATCGTAGTTGAGTCGATGGATGCTAAGCGCGTATTTGGTGGTGCGCGCGTGCATGTATCTGGCGGATCTGAACCGCTGCCTATTGAGCAAGCTGTGAGTTTATTAGACTCATCTATCCACAAACTGGTTTGGGAATACAGCCAACACGGCACTGGCGAGGTTTGCGGTTTATGGAATTCGGCCGAGCTTTCAGGCTACGGGATAGGCACACCGCTGCTCATTCGGACCGGCATTGCTTTAGCATCGCAAGTTGGTTTGAAAACCCTGTTTGCGCTGTGTGCCCCCTATACTGTGCAGCCGGTAGTTAACTGCGGTATGGAGCTGGTAAGCAGCATTGGTAACAAAGGCACATTCTACTATCCTAAGCTTGACCTTATTGCCACAGCTATGGTTTTGAATGATCTAAGCGAAATGAGTAAAGCCAAAGCGCAGGACCGCGATGAAATTATAAAAATGCGAAACCATCCCGATAGCTGGACAATAACCGAATTAAAACAAAAGAAAATTACCATTCATTGCGAATTAACTATCCCTCATTTGGACAGATGGCGACTGCAAGAGTTTATTGAAGCGGCCAATCACGACTTCCTACAAACCGATTTTAACGAACGCGACATTAACTTTTTATAATAAATATCAACCGCTATGTCAGAGAAACATTACGACATTAACTACTTACAAAATTCACGAAGATTATTAGGCAACCTTAAAGAGGAGTCATACACTTATTTCCAGAAAATAATTGGCGGCACAATTATAGACCTGGGTTGCGGCGCAGGTAAAGATGTCATAGAATTGGCGAAGACTGTAGAGAGTGGCACCAAAGTTATTGGCATTGACCATGACCCGGTAATGCTTGAACAAGGAAAGGCCGATGCTAAAGAACTAAGCAATGTCGAGTTCATTTTATCAGAAGCTTACCCTTTACATTTTGCCGATCAAAGCATAGACGGTTTACGTACAGAGCGTGTTATACAACACTTAAAAGAACCACAAAAAGTTATCAATGAAATTGCGCGCATCCTTAAACCAGGAAGCCCTTTTGTAATTGTTGAAACCGACTGGCACAGCCTGTCATTTTATACGCCCTTTACAGACACACATAAAAAGCTAAATGCATATTTAACCGACACCAAAATAAACAATGGTTTTGCCGCCAGAAAACTAACGCACTACTTAAAGCAAAGTAATTTTAAAGATATTAATTTTCAAATACATCCGTTCATTCTTAGTACATTAGATGAAGCGAACCAATATCTGTGGATTGAGAAGATGATACAGGAAACCGCAGATCAGGGTTTTATCACAAAACAAGAATTTGATGAGTTTTACGGCTCCTTAAAACAGGCCGATGCCGAAGGTTATTTTGCATGTTCAATTAACCTGGTAGTAGCAATTAGTATTAAATAAAATAATGGGCAAGTATTTTTTAAAAACGCTGACGTTTATTGCTTTAGTGCTATTTGGCCTTAAAGCCAATGCCGACGTTATAATTGACGGAAACACCAATCGTACATTGATTGGTAAAAACGTTTACGTTTTGCAATCCGACAAAGAATTAGGGCTGGAAGACGTACTAAAGACAGCCGGTTTTAAAAAATACGATAAAGATGTGCCTAATCTGGGTTTCTCGGCCAATAGCACCTGGCTGCGTTTTACCATTAATAACAAGTCGGCAAATACGGGCTTGCTGCTTGATGTGGCCTATCCTATTTTAGATGAAGTTGAACTTTTTTCGCCCGATAGCCAGGGCGTATACCACGGTGTGTTAATGGGCGAGATAAAGCCGTTCAACACCCGTAAATTTGACCATCCCGACTATATATTTGACCTTAATATCCCGCAAAATGCCAGCAAAACCTATTACCTGCGCGTAAAAAGTGCCGAGCAGCTCATATTACCA
>DATJJI010000165.1:0-6161 GCA_035492275.1 Mucilaginibacter sp. | reverse complement strand
CGCGACCATTGGTTCAGCGACGTAGTTGCCGGTGCCGGTTGGGGTATTTTGTCGACCAAGTTGGCTTACCTGGCCTATCCTTATATCCGCAATAAGCTAATGCATACCGATAAGCAAGGCAAACAAACCATGATTATGCCTACTTACCAGGATGGTATGGCTGGTTTATCGTTTGCTATGGAGCTGTAATTATTTGTATTTCAGCTTATAGATTAATATAATACTGGCGAATAAAAAAGTTACCGAATTAGCCAAAGCTACCGGAAAGCTGGGGCTGAGTATACCATAGATCAACCAGAAAAGCGTCCCGAAGGTGAAAACCGCGTACATGGATAATGATATACCCGAAGTATCTTTAGTGCGGATAGTTTTAACAGCCTGCGGCAAAAAAGAAATGGTAGTGCTGAACGCGGCTATTAAACCAATGATCTCGATATAGTTCATAATTGTGAATATGCAAATATGTAGATATGCAAATGTGCAGAGAAGGATTTGCACATTTGCATATCCTCGCATTTGCACATCCTATCAGGCTTTCTCCCTATTCAATACGCTGTTTTTATAGCTGTAGGTAAAGTAAATAACTAAACCTATAACCAGCCATATTAAAAAGCGAAGCCAGTTAGTATAACCCAACTGCGTCATCAAATAAAAGCAGCTTAACAGGCCCAAAACTGGTATCAGCGACAGATTCTTCACAAAGGCCAGCACGGTTAATACGGCTGACAAAATAATGAATAAAAACATCGGGAAATTTTCATGCGCATTATCGCCTGAAAATAAACCCAGCATAGGTTTCCAGAATACCACTGTGCCTGCTATAAAAATTACCGGTGCTATAAATTTTGAATTGATATACGGTAAATGGAAACGCCCCCTGTGTGCAGCTTCCCTGGGTAATAACAGCACGCCTCCGCACACCAGCACAAAGGCGAATAGTGTACCAATGCTGGTCAGGTCAGTAACTTCGGTCAGGTTCATGAACAAGGCGGGTACAGCCACCACAAACCCGGTTACAATGGTGGCGAACGACGGTGTGTTATATTTAGGATGGATACGTGAAAATGCTTTGGGTAATAAACCATCACGGCTCATACTCATCCATATGCGCGGTTGCCCTAACTGGAATATAAGCAGCACACTTGCGGTAGCTACTACAGCACTGATGGATATTACATAACTTATTTTATTCAAGCCTACCTTGCCAAACACAAATGCCAGCGGATCGGCAACCTGCAGGTCTTTATAGTTAACCATACCGGTAAGCACCAGGGCCACCAATATGTATAAAACCGTACAAATGATTAGCGAATAGATCATGCCCCGCGGCAAATCTTTTTGCGGATTCTGGCACTCTTCGGCCGTGGTAGATATGGCATCAAACCCGATATAAGCAAAAAATACACCCGACACGCCTTTCATCACCCCGCTAAAACCGTTAGGCATAAATGGATGCCAGTTGGCCGGTGTGATATAAAAACAGCCTATGATAATAACCGCTATAATGATGGCAATTTTAAGATACACCATGGCATTGGTTGCCTTCTTGGTTTCGCGTATACCCACATAAACCAGGTAGGTGATCAATATCACAATTGCTAACGCGGGTATGTTCGCGATCAGCTTGATATCACCCACGCCCGGTGCTGTGGTCCATGCCAATGCCGATTGCTTCATTGTTTCGGTGATTTGCGTAACATAGCCGCCGGCGGTTAATTGCTGTACCTGCTCATGGGCTTTAAAGGCCGAATAATAATCCATGGTTAAATAGGCGGGCATATGTATACCAAAGCCTTCGAGCAGGTTTAAAAAGTAACCGCTCCATGATATAGCTACGGCAATATTGCCTATGGCATATTCCATTAAAAGGTCCCACCCAATGATCCAGGCTATTAACTCGCCAAAAGAGGCGTAGGCATACGTATAAGCGCTGCCTGCTACCGGTATCCGCGAAGCAAACTCGGCATAACACAAAGCCGAAAACCCGCAGGTAACGGCGGTAATAATAAATAAAAAGCTAACTGCAGGCCCACCGTAAAAAGAAGCCTCGCCTATGGTTGAGAAGATACCCGCACCCACTACAGCAGCTATCCCCATCAGGGTAAGGTCCCTTACATTTAATTCTTTTTTTAGTCCCGGCCCGCCTGAGTGTTCGGCATCGGTGAAACCGATGGCAATATCGGCCATTATTTTACCGATTGATTTTTTGCGAAATATACTCTTCGACATTTATTTAATTTTGTTCTGCTAAACCAAACATAACCATTTTTTTGCTGTGATATAAGGATATGCTTACTTTGCACCAATGAATATCACCATAAAGGACATTTTATACCGGATCAGGTTCTTTTTTATACCCTATATTATCCTGTTATGCGTCTGTTTGATTATCAAACTGCTGTTTACCCGCGAACAAATTTATTTTGCTGTAAATGCCCGCTACAGCGATTGGGCCGACTATGCCGCACCCTATTTAACCGACCTTGGCAACGGCTGGACGACCGTAATACTGGCTGCCGTTTTGTGCTTATTTAATTATCGAAAAGCATTTTTACTTGCAAGTGTATATGCGCTTACCTCACTATCGGCACAGCTTATCAAATACATTTTTGACGCGCCACGGCCTAAGCTGTATTTTAAAGATGAGCTTATGCACATTCATTTTGTAAAGGGTATTGATCAGCTGAGTTTGCATAGTTTCCCGTCGGGCCATACGGTAACCGCGTTTTCTACCGCGCTCATGCTGTCTTATTGGTGCAAAAATAAAGCATGGGGATTGCCATTGCTGTTCATTGCTGTACTGGTAGGCTATTCGCGTATGTACCTGAGCCAGCATTTTTTTGAAGATGTTACCGCAGGGTCATCAATCGGTGTAACTATCACGGTGTTCTGGATTTATTGGGCTGAGCATCGGGAGTTTTTAAAGAGAACGGGGTGGAATAGAGGATTATTAAAGAATTAACTCAATAAAAATTGTCATTTCGAACGAAGAGAGAAATCTTAAACGCTGTTCATCGCATGTTTTAAAAGATTTCTCTCTTCGTTCGAAATGACAAGAGGGTAAAATAAATTACTTTACTCCAGTTCCATTCGCCTTCTTACCATCAGCACAACAATAATGATCAATATACCGCCTCCAATAAGCCCTATCATTAAAGTAGGCGACATACCATTGGCACTTGACAAATATTGATCGGTACGGTGCAATGCCGGCGAAAATTTGATGGAGTTTATAAACTTGCCAAACTCTTTTTGAATTACTTCCTGGCGGTTATTTGGATAGGCATACTCGAAGGTATAAATAGCGCCGGTAGTATAAACCAGCAGCATGTTCCTCAGCTGAATATCGCCTTGGCCATTATCAGTTTTAAGCGTAAATATTTTGGCCTTTAAAGCGCCTATAGTGGTATCACGAACAAACTGCGCGCTGGCATTGTTCGACTCGGCCTGGATATTTTTAACGTTATCTTTCAATACGTTATTAAAATCTCTTTCCTTTTTTAGGGGAAGGGTATTTTTTGCATTCGGTGCTCTTAAAACAACCATATAGCCTAAGTCGCCATTAGCAGTATATACCTGTTGGCCAAGGGTGTCTTTCTTTTGATATTCGGCTGGTAATGATACCGTAACCAGGCTGTCAATTTGTACTTCTTTTAATTGCTGGGAAAACCCGGGAGTTATAAATAACGATAGTATTGCGGAAATTAAAATTAACTTTTTCATACCCTAACAGCACCTAAAACCGTACCAAATTGAAATTAAAAGGTTATTTACACAAGGAAACAGACGTTCTTTTAAATAAAAAAGGCACTGTAATCTTCTGTTAAAAGATTGCAGCGCCATGCTTATAATTAACTGAAAATCAGTTTATAGTTTTGCTATTTCTGCCTTTACAAAAGCTGCCAGTTCTTTTACATAACCAGCGCTGAAATCAAATTTTATTCCGGCAGTTTCGTAAATCTCTTTGATGGTTTTGGTGTAACCTAATTTTAGGGCATCCAGGTATTGTTGCAAAGCTTTCTCCGGGTTTTCTTTATAGTTTTTCCATACTGCTATGGCCCCCAACTGGGCAAAACCATATTCGATGTAATAAAACGGAATTTCGAAAATATGCAGTTGTTTTTGCCAAAGGTTAGCCTCAGCATCTTCCAGCCCGGTCCAATCAGCAAAGCCTGCGCCAAATGGTTCGTATATCTGTAACCATGCTTCATATCGCTCGGCATCGGTATGGTCGGGGTTGGTGTATATCCAGTGTTGAAACTGATCGACCACAGCTACCCATGGCAATGTTTTTAACACATCAACCAACTGATCGCGTTTGGCACGTTTCAGGTCCTCTTCGTTATCAAAAAACACGTTCCAGTTATCCATGGATATGAGCTCCATCGACATCGAGGCTAGCTCAGCTACTTCGGATGGGCAGTGTTTAAAATCGTTCAGTTCCAGGTCGGCAGTTAAAAAGGTGTGTACCGCGTGGCCGCCTTCATGCACCATAGTAGTGAGGTCGCGAAAGGTATTGGCTGAGTTCATAAAAATAAACGGAGCGCCGGTTTCAGACAGCGGATAGTTATAGCCACCCGGTGCTTTACCTTTACGGCTTTCCACGTCAAACAGATTATTATCTTTCATGATCTCCAAACGCTCACCCAGATAACTGTTGATGTTGCGGAAACATTGAATACTTTTTTCAATCAGATCGGCACCGCTGTTAAATGGCTTTAAAGCCGGTTTGCCTGATGTGTTCACATCCATATCCCAGGGCTTTAACGCGTCAAGGCCTAAAGCCTGTTTACGTTGTTCGGCATGCTCGCGCAGTATGGGCACTATCTCCAGTTCAATCGCTTCATGAAATGCGTAGCAATCCTGTGGTGTATAATCAAAACGGCCCAGCGCCTGGAACATATAATCCCTGAAGTTTTCAAAGCCGGCGTTTAGCGCTACTTTATGGCGCAAAACACGTAAGTGATCGAACAGGTCATTCAACTTATCTTTTTCCTGCAGGCGGCGGGTAGCTATTTTCTCCCAAACTTCCTGGCGCTTGCCGCGATCGGTGTCCTTTAAAAATACGGAGGCTTGCTCTAAAGTATATTCCTTATCCCCAATATGAACAGACAGGGAGCCACTTATCGACTGGTATTTTTGCTGCTCAACCTGTATCTCGGTTTGTATGGGGATGTTTTCTTCACGAAACAACTCCAGCGATTTTTTTACACCGCGCAGGTATACAAAATATTTTTGCCGGTCCAGTTGGTCAACGTATTCGCTGGCAACCAGCTTTTTGTTAAGCTCATTGCTATAGGGGGCTGTTTTAGGTTCAATTTCGGTAGCGAAGTATTGAAAGTTTTGCAACAGCTCTTCGTTATTGGTATCGCAGGTCATGCGGATGTAGCGCCAGGCAAAATCTTCTTCTAAAGCGGCTTCCAGTTCGCTGCGATCATGCAGCCAGTGTTCCAGGTCGTCAACTGAGTTGATCGGGCGATCGCAAAGGTCTTTATACAATGGTTCAAGCGTTTCCCATTTAATTTCAAGGTCGGCCGGTATATAGGTACGTGTTTTTTTATGGATCATAATTTTGATGTGTCCCGAATGTTCGGGATGCAGATATGCAAATATGCAGATTAGTCGGGAAGTCCGGAAGCCGGAAAGTCCGCAACATGTAAAAAGAATGATCGGGGTGCAGCGTAGCGCTACACTGTCAATTCTATTATAAATGAATACCCGGTATTAAACCGTGCAGCAAAAGGGTTCTATCCAATAAAAACAAACTGGCAAATACCACGCTGGCAATTCCGTTGGTGGTCATGAAAGCAAAGTTTACCCGGCTCAGGTCGTTTGGCTTTACCAGGCGATGCTGGTAGGTAAGCATGATGCAGAAAAACACAATACCCGCATAATACAACAAGCCAACCGTAGTGAAAAATGCAGGCAGTACTATAAATATGGCCGATAGCACATGTAAAAAAGTAGATAACCTTAATGCGTTTACCTTACCCAAATAAGCGGGGATAGAATGCAGGTTTTCATTACGGTCAAAGTCCTCATCCTGCAAAGCATAGATAATATCAAAGCCGCTAACCCAGCATAATACCGCTAACGAAAAGAAGATGGGCAGCCTAGCAAACTCGCCCGTAACTACTAAATAAGCACCGATAGGGGCCAGA
>DATJJI010000164.1:0-2761 GCA_035492275.1 Mucilaginibacter sp. | reverse complement strand
TAAACGCATAAGCTTTTGAAGCCAGCGCCAGATTGATGCTTGCGCGCGGCGATGCGCCGTAGCTCACCAGGCTTTTATAGCTGGCCAGTTTATACTGCTCGGGGTAACGCGTTGCAAAGACTATGTCGATAATGTATTGCTCAATTTTCTCATCCATATATACCTCGCGCACCACGTTACGGGCACGTACGATGTCGTCGGGCTTAATGACAGGATTTGGTTTTAACATGCCCTGCGGAGCGATATTAGCACGTACAATTTGCTTTTCATCCTCTTTGTTTGGATAGCCGATAACTACTTTCAGCATAAAACGGTCGACCTGCGCCTCGGGCAGAGGATAGGTTCCCTCCTGCTCAATGGGGTTTTGTGTTGCCAGTACCAGGAACGGGTTAGGCAGCGGGAAGGTGCTGTCGCCTATGGTTACCTGTCTTTCCTGCATGGCCTCCAACAAAGCACTCTGGACCTTTGCCGGTGCGCGGTTAATCTCATCGGCCAAAATAAAGTTTGAGAAGATTGGTCCCTGACGTACGATAAATTCTTCCTTTTTCTGATTGTAGATCATGGTACCGATCAAATCGGCAGGGAGCAAGTCGGGGGTAAATTGTATACGGCTAAAATCGGCCTGGACAGCTTTTGAAAGTGTAGTAATGGCTAATGTTTTTGCCAGCCCGGGGACACCTTCGAGCAGGATATGACCATCAGCCAATAAACCGATCATTAAACGCTCGACCATATATTTCTGCCCCACGATAACTTTATCCATCTCCATTTTCAGCAGATCGACAAAGGCGCTCTCGCGCTGTATCATCTCATTGATAGCCCTGATATCTGTCGAATATGACGAAGGTTGCGATGTAGTGTTAATTGATTCTTCCATTAAATTAGCTTATTATATTTGAGGTAGGCAAACTTAAAAAGCAATTCAATTTTTTGCTAACTAAAAAACGGGCTTAATTGTTAAAATATGTTAAATTTTGAATTGAGGCCATGATGTATGGCTATTTATCATCTGTTTACAAACAAATAAACTGCTATGCACCTTAGCGATAAACTCGTTATAGATAGTAATATTATGGGTAAGTTTCAGCACTCCACAACAGACGCTTTTGTATGCACAGGCAATAGGTGCGCAAAAATAAAAGAGAAGGTTTTAAATATTTAGAAACGTAATTGAAATTACTTCCAAAATAAAGCAGCCCGCAGCATTAATTAATACTGCGGGCTGCTTTATTGAAGAGAACTTAAAAGCATTATTTTGATGTAAACACCTTTATATAGCTAACATACATGGTGCCCAACTGAATATTTGCAGGTACAAAATCATCATAAAAAAGGCCGCCCATAGGTAAGCTTAAACCAAGGGCTTGCTGTTTGTTAAAAAGTTTATAAACATCGCCGGTTTTTGTTTCAACCAATTTGCCATCTATATAATATTTAAGCGAAGTTTGGCTCCATTCGGTCATAAAGACATGATAACAGCTTGCAAGGTCTGAGCTAACAGGATTGTATTGCATACTGCCGGTTACTGTATTTTGTGAAGATTGTGTACCATAAAAATAATTGGTAGAATATTCTTTTGTATCATTTCCGCCGACTTGAAAAAAGTTGATTTGTCCGTTTGTCGGCCAGTTTTCGCCAAAACTATTAAACACGGAGGTGAGGCCGTAACCGGAAGCTACTTTAGCCCTGGCAACTACCATTACTTTTGGCGTAGCAGTGCTGGCAGAAAATGTCTGGTTGCTGGTTATTGAAGCCGATGTATAATTAAAAGTTTTTTGTGCTGTACTACCTACAGTTACAGGACCGGTTACGTCTTGTTTTAGTGCTGATATTTGCAGTTCTCCATTTACAACTTTTGCGTTTGCCGGCTCGTTACACATTACTTCGTTTGTCACACCGCCCGTAAAGGCAAGCCAGTTAGATAAATCTCCGTTAAAATCGTCGTTGAATGCGATGGTCCAGCCATGATTGGTGAGCGTTGTATCGCTAAAGTTGTAATCGCAGGTGGTCGTAGTGGTTACCGGGTTAGTAAGTGTGGACGGTGTACCACCGGATTGGGCACCTCCTGGTATTGTTTTAGGTGGCGGAACCGCATCCTGATTTTTTTTGCAGCTACTGAATGATATCAGTAAGCACCCCGAAATTAAGATAGTAAACATTGATGTTTTCATAATAGTTAGATAAATATTAATTAAAAATATATTTAAAATGACAACATAGAATTTAATACGGCCATCAATCACCTTTAAATTGGAAACTTTTTAACCGGATATTTTAATCTATGTGCCTAAGATCATTGTGTTATCAAATCACGAGCCACAGACGATTCTGTTTGAAATAATTTAAACAGAAGTTTATTTAAGTCGGTATTTTAAAACACACAAGGTAAATTCTATTACTTTTTAAGAACTTTTTGTACACTTTAGTGGTCACTCATACCACAGCATAATACATTATGTAGAAATATAAATTTAGACGAAAACTTTTTTCAATTCCACGCTGTTTCTATACATTATCTATCAGCAGATTATGGAAATTTTTAATGCGAAGTCTATTTTAAGGGAAAAACGTTGGGTTTGGATTGATAGTGACAAGGGAATTAGTATTATACTTGTTGGCTTCGGGCACTGCCTCTCCATTTTACAAAACCGTGGGTTAGCGTTAGACTCATATCCCGCAATCACTTACCTTAGTGTTTTTTTATATGGTTTCAGGATGCCCTTATTCTTCATTGTATCGGGCGTCTTTATTTCGGGCGGCT
>DATJJI010000163.1:0-74106 GCA_035492275.1 Mucilaginibacter sp. | reverse complement strand
TTATTGAACTAACATCATAAACACCCAAAGCATCCATTTTGTTTAAAACCTGTTCGCCAACCTTTGCAGTTCCCTCTAAAACAAACACATACGCGCCGTTTCCGGCATTGCTGATAGTATAATTTATGGTTTTACCGGCTTCAAATTCACCTATTGAAAAGGTGGCATCCTGATTTATCCATAAGGCATCCACATTTTTATCGCCTGTTACCAGGGTGGTAAGCTCGTTCAATTTAAAATTATTTGTAAAATTACGCTGGTCATACCTTGGCTCAATATTACGATGTTTAGGGAAAAGCCATATTTGTAAGGTATTAGCCGCCTCGGTAGCAGAGTGGTTGTACTCCGAGTGTTCAACACCGGTACCTGCCGACATAACCTGTACTTCGCCGGCATTAATTACGCCGATATTGCCCATGCTGTCTTTATGTTCTAACGCGCCGTGTAATGGAATCGTAATAATTTCCATATTATCATGAGGGTGGGTGCCAAAGCCGGTACCACCTGCTATTATATCATCATTTAATACACGTAATGCGCCAAAATGAACCTTTTCGGGGTTATAATAAGGGCCAAAGCTAAATGAGAATCTGGCTTTTAACCATCCGTGATCGCTTGTTCCACGCTCGTTGGCGGGATAAAATATACTTTTCATAACGTCTAAATTTATATGTTTAAACATACAATATTTATTCCAATCATTTATTATGCGTATTTTTGCGGAAATACGCTCATTTTTAATGACAAAGAAAGCAATAATAGTAGGGGCAAGCGGACTAATTGGCAGTAATTTATTAAATATTCTGGTAAACAGCGGTATGTACAGCGAAGTGCTGAGCATCTCCCGCAAAAAAAACAAAATGCATAATGATAAGCTGAAGCAATTGGTAATTGATCTGGACAGGCTTGAAGACCATGCGGCAGAAATTACCGGCGATGTGGTTTTTTGTTGTCTGGGCACTACTAAAAAGCAAACACCCGATGAGGCAGAATACCGCAAAATAGACCATGACTACGCGGTTAACCTGACTACTATCGCCTTTAAAAACGGAGCAGAGCAATGTCACCTGGTATCATCAGTAGGGGCAGATGTAAAATCATCGGCTTTTTATTTGAGGACCAAGGGAGAAACCGAGGAGGATATTAAAAAAATCGGGGTCAGGTCGGTTTTTATATACCGGCCATCCATGCTGTTAGGCAGGCGGCATCATACCCGCCTTGCAGAGCGTATGCTTGGAGGGTTGATGAGCCTGATTGGTCCGCTGCTTATTGGGGGATTAAAAAAATATCACAGCATCAAGGCATCAGCAGTAGCTATGGCCATGTATAACCGATCTGTAAAAACCAAACCGGGGGTATTTACTTACACCTATAATAAAATACAACAATTAGCGTGAGCACTTATATATCAGCCGAAAATTTAGGCCACTCATTTCATGACCACTGGCTGTTTAAAAACCTGACTATTGGTATAAACCGCGGGCGCCGTGTGGCGCTGGTAGGTATTAATGGTGCCGGTAAATCGACACTGCTTAAACTACTGGCGGGCGTATTACAGCCAACCGAAGGCAAGGTAGTACAAACCCGCGACCTGCGTATGGGTTACCTGGAACAGGACCCCAGCTTTAAAGACGCGGTTACCATAAGTGATTACATATTTCATAAGGATAATGTGCAACAGCAGGCTATCCGAAAATATGAAGAACTTTTAGAAAACGACCCTAATAATGCCAAAGCATTAGACCAGGTGATGGAAGAACTAAGCGAGGTGGATGCCTGGGAGTATGAATACAAGATCAAAACCATTTTAGGGCGATTGGATATTCATCACCTGAACCAAACCATTACTACCTTATCGGGCGGACAGAAAAAAAGGCTGGCATTGGCAAAGCTATTAATTGAAGACCCGGACCTGTATATTCTGGATGAGCCTACTAACCATTTGGATATTGATACTATAGAGTGGCTGGAAAAGTTGTTGACCGAAGGGTCAAAGACCATACTGATGGTAACGCACGACAGGTATTTCCTGGATAATGTGTGTAACGAAATCTTAGAAATAGATAGAGGGAAGATCATTCCTTACGTTGGCAATTACGGTTACTACCTGGAACGCAAAGCAGAAAGGGAAGCATCGGACGAAGCAACTTTTCAAAAAAACTCGAACCTTTTACGCAAGGAGTTGGAGTGGATGCGCCGTCAGCCCAAAGCCAGGGGCACCAAATCAAAATCGCGTATCGACGCTTTTTATGACCTGGAAGCCAAAACACAAAACGGCGGGCCGAAGCAAAATGTGGAATTGAGTGTAAAAACCGCGCGCCAGGGCAACAAAATCATGGAGATTCATGATATCAGCAAGGCTTTTAATGGCAATACCTATACCGATCATTTTAGCTATACCTTTAAAAAGGGCGACCGGATTGGTTTAGCAGGCAAAAACGGCAGCGGTAAATCGACCTTGTTAAACATGATAACCGGTGGTTTAATACCTGATAGCGGACATATAGAAAAAGGTGAAACTACGGTATTAGGTTATTTTCACCAGTCGGGCATTGCCTTTAAAGAGGATGAGCGTGTAATAGATATTGTAAAGAATGTAGCTGAATTTATTACTATGGCCGATGGAAAAATGATATCGGCATCGGCACTACTTACCTTGTTTTTATTTCCACCAGCTAAACAATACGGCTTTATATCAAAACTAAGCGGAGGGGAAAAGAAGCGTTTGCAGTTAATGAGTATTCTGATGAAGAACCCCAACTTTCTGATTCTGGATGAGCCCACTAATGATCTGGATATTGATACACTGAATGTATTGGAGGAGTTTTTAACCAATTATGGCGGTGTGTTAATGATCGTATCGCACGACAGGTATCTGTTAGATAAGTTAACCGACCAGCTATTCATAGTAGAAGAAGCCGGCCATGTTAAAATATATAACGGCAATTATTCATCATACCGTTTAGAGCAGGAAGAGCAAAAGCAACAAACCCGCCAGGACAAAGCAGCGGGTGTTGTAGCGCCAGCCATACCTGCCCCAGCCAAAAACAAGCTAAGTTTTAAGGAGCAAAAAGAACTGGACACGCTCGAAAAAGAAATTCAGGACCTGGAGAATACTATAAAAGAGCTCAACAATAAACTCAACAATAGCAGTATTGATAATAACGCTATTATTGAAACCGCACAGAAAACAACAGCGCTAACAGCCGATCTGGATGAAAAAAGCCTGCGTTGGTTAGAATTAAACGAACTAAAAGAAGCATGAAACCATCAGACTTAATTGGCTCGATAGGCGTTATTATACTGCTGATAGCCTTTTTGCTGAACTTATATAAAAAGGTTTCGGCTAATAGCCGAGTGTATTCTATACTTAATTTTATAGGCGCGGCGCTGTGTGGTTATTCGTCATACCTGATCGGCTTTTATCCTTTTGTGGTATTAGAAAGCATTTGGGCGGCGTTTGCATTGGCGTCATTTTTTAAAGTTCCACGTGGAACATCCGAATAAGAAGAAAGAAAACATAAATGTTCCACGTGGAACATGGAGGTAAAAATGTTTAAAAAATACGATGTAATTGTAGTTGGAGCCGGCCATGCCGGATGTGAGGCAGCGGCAGCGGCGGCTAATCTTGGATCGTCTGTTCTGTTGATTACCATGAACATGGGCACCATTGCGCAGATGAGTTGCAACCCGGCAATGGGCGGTGTAGCCAAAGGGCAAATTGTTCGTGAGATAGACGCGATGGGTGGATACTCGGGTATTATTACGGATAAAACATCAATCCAATTCCGGATGCTCAACCTGTCAAAGGGGCCGGCTATGTGGAGCCCCCGTGCACAAAGCGACCGTATGCGCTTTGCCGAAGAGTGGCGTTTGGCTTTGGAAAGAACACCTAATGTAGACTTTTGGCAGGATACCGTTAACGCTTTATTGGTAACAAATAACACCATCAAAGGTGTGCGTACATCATTAGGAATAGAAATAGAAGCCGATGCCGTAGTATTAACCAACGGTACATTCATGAACGGCCTGATACACATCGGCGAGAAAAAGTTTGGCGGGGGTCGGGCTGCAGAGAAGGCAAGTACCGGTATTACCGAGCAATTAGTAACGCTTGGCTTTGAGGCCGGACGCATGAAAACCGGAACACCGCCGCGCATTGATGGCCGCAGTTTGAATTATGCATTGATGGAAGAGCAATGGGGCGATGAAGAAAGGGGCAGATTTTCATACACCGATGTGCAGCAAATACAAGAACAGCGTTGCTGTTGGATAACTTACACCAATACTAAAGTTCACGAAACACTGAAAGAGGGCTTTGAAAAATCGCCCATGTTTACCGGCCGGATCAAAGGATTAGGCCCCCGGTATTGCCCATCAATTGAAGACAAAATAAACCGTTTTGCTGAGCGCGATCGTCACCAGATATTTGTAGAGCCGGAAGGGTTGAACACGATTGAGATCTATGTAAATGGTTTCTCGACCTCATTACCCGAGGATGTACAATATAAAGCCCTTACTCAAATACCGGGTTTTGAGAACGCAAAAATGTTCCGCCCTGGTTATGCTATTGAATACGATTATTTCCCGCCCACCCAATTGAGCCTTACTTTAGAGACCAAATTGGTAAGCAATCTTTATTTTGCCGGGCAGATCAACGGAACTACCGGTTATGAGGAAGCGGCATCGCAGGGCTTTATTGCCGGCATTAATGCCCATCAAAAACTAAAGGATAAACATGAGCTGATCATGAAAAGATCGGAATCATACATCGGTGTTTTGATTGACGACCTGGTAACCAAAGGTACCGAGGAGCCATACCGTATGTTTACCTCACGGGCCGAACATCGTTTGCTATTACGCCAGGACAATGCCGACATCAGGCTTAGCCCTATAGGTTATGAGTTGGGATTGATCAGCGATGAGCGCCTGGATAAGGTAAAACAAAAGGTGAAAAACTCGGATGATATTGTGGCTTACACCAGGACACGATCAATAGAGCAAGGAAATGTAAATCCGTTACTGGAAGAATTAAACACTAGCGCGGTTTCGCAAACTACCAAACTGTTCAATTTGTTGAGCCGTCCACAAGTTTCCATTAATGATCTGCAAACGATCGATGAGAATTTAAAATCATATTTATCCGCCTACGATAAAGAAACTATTGAGCAGGCTGAAATAAAAATCAAATATGAGAGTTATTTTGAAAAGGAAATGGACATTGTTGAGCGAATGAAAAAAATGGAGGACAAAGAAATAAATCCGGATTTCAATTATCAGCAAATGCAATCACTATCAAAAGAGGCGCGCGAAAAATTGATGAAAATAAAACCGCGCACTTTGGGCCAGGCATCACGAATTTCGGGCGTTTCGCCGTCGGATATCTCGGTTTTAATGGTTCACATGTCAAGATAGGACATAAAATACTGTTAATCAATTAATTATAAAATATTAATTTTAAGCCATTATTTTTAAATCTGAAGGATAATCTTCATAAAAAACAAAAAATCGTTTATTTCGCTTAAAAATGACGTTAAATAAAAAGTGCCTGTTTTTTTACAAAAATTTATTGTTCATCGTCATCCTAATGACGAGTTTTGGGTGCGCGGTGCAGCAACCAATTCAGGGCGGACCCAAAGATCGCACCCCGCCTAAATTATTGAAAGCGACGCCTGAAAATTTGACGCATAATTTTTCGGCCAAACAAATTAAATTAGATTTTGACGAATACTTCAAATTGTCGAGCCCGTTCCAGGAGATCACTGTTTTTCCGGCCCAAGAAAAACCTGTCGATTATAAGATCAAACAAAAAAGCCTGATCATTACCCTAAAAGATACGCTGCAAAAAAATACCACCTACGTGATCAATTTTGGAAAAGCCATTGCCGATGTTAATGAGGGCAATATTTTGAAAAACTTCACTTATGTTTTTTCAACCGGTAATCATATCGATTCCTTAAGTCTTTCCGGGTCAGTAACCGATCAACTTACGCAGAAAAGAGAAAAGGACGTTACTGTTTTTCTTTTTACACCAAAACAGGATTCATTGCTGTTTGGCAAAAAGAAGCCAAGTATTTACGCCACTACAGATACTGCCGGTAATTTTACACTCAACAACCTGAAAGAAGGTGTTTATAAAATTTACGCCCTGAAGGAAAAAGCACCGAACAAAATATATGATAATGAAGACGAGCTGATCGCCTTCTCAAAAAAGCCCATCAATTTAACGCATGATACCTCGGGTATTAAATTAAGCTTATTTGTGCAGGAACCCCAAAAACTACGATTCGTTGATCGCCGGTTTGATGTTGATGGAAAAATGATCTTTGTTTTTAATAAGCCCGTTGAAAATCCTTCTGTGCGTATCATAAACCCCGCGGCTATTGATCAGCAGAAAGTGGTAGACATCAGCAAAACAAGGGATACGGTATTGATCTACTCTAAAAGCCTGGATTTTGATTCGGTTGGCGTGGCCTTTTATTCAAATAATAAACCGATTGATACCACCTATTTACATAAAACCCGTAAAGAAACCTATAACCGCGTTCTTGGTATTAATTATGGTTTGACAAAATCGGGATCGGCCATAAAACCTGGTACAGACCTGCATCTTTATTCAAATTTACCAATTTCCGCTTTCGAGCAGTCGCTTATTTCATTAAAGGAAGATTCGACCTTTGTTAATTTTACGCTCGCGCAGGATACAGGTACGACAAAAGCGTTAACGTTAAAATATAGATGGCGGCCAAAATCGAATTACCTGATAACCATTAACGATGGCGCTATTACTGATATATATGGCGATAAGATTAAAAAGCAATTTAAACGCTTTATTGTAGATAATCCTGAAAATTATAGCCAGTTAACGCTAAAGGTTACTGTCCCCGATACGGTTGGAGCGTATGTAGTTGAATTGCTGATGAATGATCAAAAAATACCTGTACGCAGAGACCGTGTTACCAAAAGTACAAGCTTGTTATACAAAAGCTATCCTACCGGAAAATATACAGTAAGGGTAGTTTATGATGATAACAAGAACGGCAAGTGGGATCCGGGAAGCATTAAACGTAACACACAACCCGAGAATATCTGGATAAGCGATAAGATCATTGATCTGCGGGCTAATTGGGAACTGGAAGAACCGCTAATTATACCAAAGGAACCTATTTCCCGGTAAACCAGCCGGAGTACATGATGTAATTATTGGGTAGTCTGTCAAGCATGGCGCGCTGCTCATCTGTAAGCGGTTTTATTTTTTTAGCGGGTGTACCGGCATACAAGTAGCCTGACTCGCAAACAGTTTTTTCGAGCACTACTGAGCCTGCACCTATAATCACGTATTCTTCAACCACGGCATGATCCATTACAATGGCTCCCATACCCACCAGTGTATGATCTTTAAGTGTACAGCCGTGTACCAGCGCATTGTGCCCAATAGAAACATTATTGCCAATGTTAGTTGCCGCATAACGATAAGTAGCGTGAATAACAGCCCCATCCTGTATATTGGTGTTATTGCCTATTTTTATATAGTGTACATCGCCTCGTATTACCGCGTTGAACCATACCGAACAATTATCGCCCATGATCACATCGCCAACAATGGTCGCGTTTTCGGCAATAAAGCAATCGGCTCCCCAACTTGGGTGTTTATCTTTTACAGGTAATATTACAGGCATATTTTAATGTGTGAATGAGCGAATTATTGAATGAGTGAATTTACTATATTTGATTCACATATCACAAGCGGAAATAGCTCAGTTGGTAGAGCATCAGTTTCCCAAACTGAAGGCCGCGGGTTCGAATCCCGTTTTCCGCTCAGCTCCTTCCAAACCCTCCCTTCCGGGGAGGGCTTATAAAATTAAACAAGATTTTTAAAGTCTCCCCTTCCGGGGGAGATTTAGAGGGGGCTAAAACACCGTATCCTCCAAAACCTCCTGGTGCTGCGGATAATCCGTAGTATAATGCAGTCCCCGGCTTTCTTTACGCATCATGGCCGATTTTACTACCAGGAAAGATACCTGTATTAAATTACGCAGCTCACAAAGCTTTACTGATATTTTGGTTTGTTTATAAAACGATTCTGTTTCTTCATACAGTAAACCCAAACGGCGCATGGCTCTTTCCAGCCTGAAATCAGAACGTACTATGCCAACATAATCAGTCATTAGGCGCTGCATTTCGCGGATGTTGTGGGTAACCAAAATGTCTTCGTTTGATAGTTTTACGCCTTTTTCATCCCAGTCAGGTATATTTTCAGGAATAGTAATTTGATCAAACTGACCTATAGCACTTTTATAAATACGGTGCGCAAATACCAAAGCCTCTAATAATGAATTGGATGCCAAACGATTAGCGCCATGCAAGCCCGTTGAAGAACATTCGCCGCAGGCATATAAACGCATAATAGATGATGCCCCTTCGTGATCAACCAATACCCCGCCACACATATAATGACAGGCCGGCGATACCGGGATCATATCTTTAGTCATATCTATACCAATCTCCAAACATTTAGCATAAATATTAGGGAAATGAGCCAGAATATCCTTTTTACTGCGATGACGGATATCTAAATAAACATAATCTTCACCTGATTTTTTAATCTCGGCATCAATGGCGCGGGCAACAATATCACGCGGCGCTAACGATTTACGCTCGTCATACTCCTGCATAAATTCCTCACCATTGGTACGTTTTAGTATCCCACCAAAACCTCGTACGGCTTCTGATATTAAAAATGATGGATAATCGCCCGGATTATATAAGGCAGTAGGGTGGAACTGTATAAATTCCATATTCCGTACTTTACCTTTAGCCCGGTAAACCATGGCCACACCATCGCCGGTTGCAATGGTAGGATTGGTAGTTACCGAATAAATGTGGCCTGCACCACCTGATGCCATCACGGTAATTTTCGACAATATCTTTTCTACCTGGTTATTAATCGTATTTAAGGCATAAATACCATAACAGGTTATATCGTCAGATGCTTTACTAACAAACGCTCCTAAATGATGCTGCGTAATCAGGTCGACAGCAAAATAATGTGTTAGTATTTCAATATTTGGATTTTGATGGATCTGTTCTAATAATGAACGCTCTATCTCAAAGCCCGTAATATCTTTATAATGTAATACCCTGAATTCGGAATGCCCTCCTTCTTTTGCCAGGTCATAAAACCCTTCGTTTGTCTTATCGAAACTGGTTCCATAATCAATAATTTCATTGATCCGATCCGGTCCTTCTTTAACAACAATTTCAACAACTTCTTTATCACAAAGGCCATCACCGGCAATTAAGGTGTCTTTTATATGTTTTTCAAAAGAATCTTCTTTTTTATCAACAACCACCGCGACACCACCCTGGGCATACTTAGTGTTTGATTCATCTTCGTTTGATTTTGTAACTATCAGAACCTTACCATGATTAGCCGCTTTTAGTGCAAAACTTAATCCGGCAATGCCCGAACCAACTACCAGGAAATCCACAGTTCTGGTCATAAAATAGATGTTATATGTGTAAAAATTAAAAGTATGTTAACAATAGGGTTCAAAGATGTTAATTTTGTGTAAGCAAAAACTTAATAAATAATTAAATAGTGGATAACCTTACTTTTTGCTGATAATGCTATCATTTTTTGAGCGACTTTTGAGCTTATTTAACTGCGAAACTAACATTATATCTACCAATAAAATATTAACAAATATGTTTTTAAAATAAAACTTGATTATCATATCAATCTAATAATCAATATAGTGTATAACATGAAAGTTACATTTCGTGTTAATAAATGGTTGAAAGAAAAATTAGTTACACTTTTGCAGTCTATTTTTAAACATAACTAACACACCAATAACAATAGTTTCTTTTTATATAAATAATTAGTTGTTATTAATTGAATTGTTGAAATGAATACCTTCGAAGAAATAAACCTGAAAGGCTACGCCGATGAATTTATAGATCCATCGCTTGACCTTTTTGATGAAATAGAAAAATTAAAAAAAGAAAAAAATGCGGTTATACTGGCTCATTATTATCAGGAACCTGATATACAGGACGTTGCAGACTATATTGGAGATAGTTTGGGTTTATCACAACAAGCCGCAAAAACCGATGCCGATATTATTGTTTTCGCCGGGGTGCACTTTATGGCCGAAACAGCGAAGATATTATCACCAGCAAAAAAGGTTTTACTGCCCGACGCGAAGGCCGGATGCTCCTTAGCCGATAGCTGCCCGCCGCACTTGTTTAAAAAGTTTAAGGAGCAATATCCCGACCACCTGGTGATCACCTACGTAAACTGCACGGCCGAATTAAAAGCGTTGAGTGATATTGTTTGTACCTCAAGCAATGCCATACAAATTGTGGAAAGCTTACCGGCCGACCAAAAAATAATATTCGGTCCTGATAAAAATTTGGGCGCCTACGTCGCCAAAAAAACCGGCCGCGACCTGGTTTTATGGAACGGAGCCTGTATGGTCCATGAAATATTTTCGCGGGAGAAAATAACCAAACTAAAAGAGCGCCATCCGGGAGCAAAATTACTGGCCCATCCTGAATGTGAAGAAGTGATATTGCAGATGGCTGATTATATTGGCTCAACAACCGGTATACTAAAATACGCTACCAGTCATCCCGATAAAGAGTTTATTGTAGCTACCGAGCCGGGCATCATTCATCAGATGCAAAAAGAAAACCCGGATAAGGTGTTTATACCCGCTCCACCAAACAATAATTGCGCCTGCAATGATTGCCCTCACATGAAACGGAACACGCTTGAGAAGCTTTATTTATGCCTTAAAAATGAAATGCCGGAAATTGAAGTTCCGGCACATATTACTGAAAAAGCGGTAAAACCAATTGGGCGTATGCTGGAGATATCAGCAAAGTTGGGTTTGTGATCAGGATTCGTCAGAAAATAAATTAAGATTTATAATACGATCTCCTTTTATTTCAAATACAACACTTGTATCGCTGTTACCTATAAAAACATGCATTAAATTATCATGCCTGTTGGCCCATGATTGCGGGAAAAGAGTTTTTAACGGAGTTATATCAGAACCCATCGTATAGGGTAAACTCATTTTATTATTTATTTTAAAAATAAAGGCCCACGCTTTATTCCGAATATCAATGCCGGTTAACTGATCTTTTTCAAAGTATACCTCGCCAAAATAATGATAATAGTAAGTTGTAATCATTGCGTTGCTCATTTTTGACTGCTCTGTTTTAATCTGAAAAGGTTTACCTAACAGGCTTACAATATTTTTTGGGTTGATGGCGGCAACTTTAATATGGGTTTGCTTATAAACCAGGAAAAGATCGTCATAATTAATGCGGTTGCTGGGCTTTGGTGTTTGTGAATAAGTTATACCTGTAAAACAGATCAAAGCAATAATAATTAAGGATAAGATGTTTTTCATGTGGATAAAGGTTAAATAAAAAGACCTGTTCAATATACACTGAACAGGTCTTTTTTTAAAATGAGTTAATTATTATTTACCCGCATCTTTTTTAGTTTCAATAGCGTCCTGAACACTTTGAGGTAAATTAGAGAACAAGTTATAACCGGTAGCGGTTTCAATATCGCGAACGGTAACGATGTATTGTGACCAGTCGGAATTTATTGTATTAACGTTAGGTGTATTCACCGCTATAACTCTTGTTGACGAAGTTATACGGCTGATATCACCATTGCCTGCAGGTAATATTACAGCTACTTTCCAAACATTACTTGGCACGTTTACATGGCCGCCGTTAATAGATGTAACCGGAGTTGTACCTATTGAACCAATACCACCCGAGCCATAGCTGCCCATAATAATATAAACCTCGTTACCTGATACTACCTGGTCGCGCAGGTAGTTTTCAAGATTAGCCCAGGTTTGCTGGTTATTTTGCGGTGCCTGCGGTATCATATTGGTCATCAGGAAGGTTGCAGAGTTTGCATTAACCGAGCTTGTTCTGTCGGCCGATGGACAGTTATGACCCCTGTCGAAACCTGAACCGCTATAGCTGTTGCTTTGTACAGTATACCAGCCTGCAAGCAAACCATTGTATCCTGCAAAATTATCTAAACGGCCGGTTGCGTTGGTAATGTTTGATGCGTCCAGGTGCCAGCTTACCCAGTTTGGTTCACCTTTTACACTATTGTATGATTCGACATAATAGCCCTGGTCAAGCAAATAATTGGTATTAGAAGCCATTGTTGCCATTGCAGCCGATGGGTTACCCAGCAATAAGTTGCTGTTGTCGCCGCTTGCAGGTGGGGCATCAGTACCAACAGTTACACCCCTGGTAGCTGCCGATGTTGAAGTACCGGTTGTATCAGCTCCGCCGGTATCAGGCAAACCTATAGTAATGCCCGGATCGCCGGTACCTTTAAATGTAATGTCATCAATATTAATACGGTTAGTGCCGGTTTTTATAATTTCAAACCTTAATTTTCCGGTAGTAGTTACCTTAAATGTATCAGCCACTAAAGTAGTGCTGGTTTCATTAATGGTTTGGCCTAATTGGGTATAATTAGCACCGCCATCTGTCGATATTTTTAACATCCAGGTTGATGCTGCATCATTACCGTATTTGGCATGTTTTACAATAATTTGTGTAAGGCCGTTGATATCAAAATTAGTAGCGATATCACCGGTACGTATACGAACTGATTGATTGCCGTCTTTGGCATCAGCCGCTAAATTGCCTATCAGGGCATCATTAAAATTCCAGCTGCCTGTACTTAAAATAACATCGGCCGCGGCATAAGCTGTTTTTGAGCCGCTTTCAAAAGTTTCTGTAAGGCTATAGTTAGTAACAGTGGTACCTGTTGAACCTGTACTTCCGGTCATCCCGGTGCTGCCTGTAGTACCTGTCGAGCCGGTTGGTGGTGTATCGTTATTTTTCTTACAACCTTCCACAACGATCATGGCAAGGCCCATGTAAATAAGTAATTTTCTAAATTTCATAGATATTTGTTTTGCGGGTAAATATCGGGAACAAATGTTAATTCTGTATTAAATAATTCTACTTTAGATAAAGACTGACGAATAAGTAATTATTTTTCGAACTAATTGATAATCTATTAATTAAATGTACCTACAAGTTGTTTTAACAGATGGCATGAATTTGCATTTAGCTTTCGTATTTTTGCAGTTCGCAAAAAATATTGCGTATAGCTATGTTTGATAACAAGGAAAAAACCAATATAGAAGCTTTAGGCGAGTTCGGCCTGATTAATCACCTGACCAAGAATATTGAACTGGTGCAAAAAAGTACCATAAAAGGGGTTGGTGATGATGCCGCCGTGCTTGATTTTGAAGGCAAGCGTATGCTGGTTTCTACAGATATGCTGCTGGAAGGGATACATTTCGACCTGGCTTACACACCATTAAAGCACCTGGGCTATAAAGCGGTACAGGTAAACTTAAGCGATATTTATGCCATGAATGGCATGGCTACACAGGTAACCGTATCTATAGGCATGTCAAGCAAATTCCCGATAGAAGCGGTTGAAGAGCTATATGAAGGAATTTACATTGCCTGCGAGAAATATGGGGTAGACCTGATAGGCGGCGATACCACGGCATCAAAACAAGGTTTGGTACTAAGCGTAACCGCTATAGGCTATGCTAATGCAGAAGATATAGTTTACCGTAATGGCGCACAGGAAGGTGACCTGATCTGTGTATCGGGCGATTTGGGCGGCGCTTATGTAGGTTTGCAATTATTGGAGCGCGAAAAACTGATCTATCTGGAAAACCCCAATATTCAGCCAGACCTGGAAGGTAAAGATTATATTGTAGAGCGCCAGTTAAAACCCGAAGCCAGGCGCGATATTATCGACCTGTTAAAGGAAATAGATATCAAGCCTACGGCGATGATCGATGTATCCGACGGTTTGGCCTCAGAGATCATGCATATTTGTAAGCAAAGCAGCAAAGGATGCAGCATTTATGAGGAGAAAATACCATTAGACCCGATGACCTTCGAAACTGCCCGCGAGTTTAACCTTGACCCAACCATTTGCGCCCTGAGCGGCGGCGAAGACTACGAGTTGCTATTCACCATAAAACAGGCTGATTACGAAAAGATCAAGTTTAAAATGGATGTCACCATTATTGGCCACATCACCGAACCGGCATCGGGCTGTAATTTAATTACCAAATCAGGCAACATACATCCGCTGAAAGCGCAGGGCTGGAACGCTTTTCCGAAAGAAGAAGATAAAAAAGAGAATTAATAAAACCACGTCATTGCGAGCGATAGCGTGGCAATCTCTAAACTCGCTAACACATACTTGTCATTTCGACCATTGGGAGAAATGACAAGCTATTTTTTAATTATAAATAATCATTCACAAAATCCTGTACATAACCTTTTATCATATCACGTACAGCTACAAACTCAGCCATTATTTGCTCCGGAGTGCCCACAGCTTTTGCCGGATCGGGAAAATTATAGTGTAGTTTAACCGCGCTTGTTGGAAAATACGGACAGCTTTCCCGGGCATTATCGCATACGGTTATTACGTAGTCAAAATTAACATCTAGGTATTCGTTGATATTGTTTGATGTATGATGGGATATATCAATCCCATCCATTTTCATTACTTCGATAGCTTTTGGATTAACACCATGGGTTTCAATACCAGCACTGTATATTATTGCGGCATGGCGGGCAAAATGTTTTAAATAACCCTCTGCTATCTGACTTCGGCAGCTGTTTCCGGTACATAGCACCAATACTTTTTTCATAAATTATATTTAAACGAATAACCAAATCAGGTTAATGATGCAAAACTTTGCATCCCAACCAAAAATTAACTGTAAGGCTATTACCGAAGTGGTAATAATAATTTGCTTTTTATACTGACGCAGCATTAATAATAATGTTAATAAAGGATAAGATTTAACAATTTTTAAAAACGCATTCATTGTAATATTGCGATTAAAAACTCAAAAAAATTTTTTAGCAGCAGGATACCGGAACTTTATAAGTTCCAAAAAATGCACCCAGCTCAGATTGTAAAAGTTTCCAGGCTTTCGCATCAATGCAGTAACAAACTTTAACACCCTCAATACTGCCCTGTATGATGCCTGCATTTTTTAGCTCTTTAAGGTGCTGCGATATCGTTGCCTGTGCCAGGCCCAATTCATCAACCAGATCGCCGCATATGCAGGAGTTTGCAGCCATTATATGCTGCAGTATAGCAATACGCGCCGGATGCGCCATCGCTTTTAATAGCAAAGCCAGTTCATTTTGCTGTTTCGAGAATATTTCTGTTTTAGTAGCCCCCATTATATCGCAATATTACGATTAATAATTGTCCCATCAAAATAATTCTTTGTATCGATATTTTTTTGGCTAATATTATATAATAATTAAACCTAAAATCTGTATCAAATGAAAACTCTTGCCCGCGTACTCGCTTTGTCGCTTTTGGCCGTATCGGTAAAAGCCCAGCAACCTATACTATTTAAAATTAAATATTTGCCCAACCATGTTTACAAAATGAGCATGAATGTGGAGACAAATATGGAAATGGCTATGCCAACAGGTGAAGAAATTAAGTCGATGCCCAAGGTTCGTAAACAAACGTCAAATACCACTATACAATCAATAGTAACTACGGGCGCGGCTAAGGCCGACCATACTTTTCCTATAAAAATGCAGATTGTTGATATGAAAATAAATGCCAAAATAAATGGGGCGCAATCAAATCTGCAAAATATGAAAAGCCCGATGGCCGGGCAAGTGATTACGGGCAATGCGATGCCGATGGAAGAATGCATGTAAATACAATTAAATCGGCAGATGCAAAAGAGACGACAAAAATCGGTCTGGTGCAGATGATGAACCATATGCAGGATCAAATAAAATTTCCGACAAAAGCGTTAGTTGTAGGTGAATCATTTACCCAGGATGCGCCGATCAATATGCCTACAGGCCATATGAATATGGGTGTAAAAGCTAAAACAACCTATAAACTAACCGCAGTTAAAGGAAACTTGGCTTTTTTTGACACAAAAGTTGACATGGCCTTTGGCGGCGATATTGCTAAAACAGGAAAAACAATGACCGGTAACGGCACTGGTAGCGGCAAAATGGTATATAACATAGCCGAAAATAATTTCATCACACTGAATAACATTCTGGATATGAAATATAGCATGGAAATGCCAGGTAAGCCAATGGAAGTAAAAATGAAGATGGTAATGGCGATGAAGAATGATATAGGTAAATAGTCAGCCCGATCACTAAGAGATTATTTTTAAGATTTGACAACTTTCTAAAAGTTGTCAAATCTATTCTGCAGGCGCTTCATCATCGCCAATCTCAATATATTTCTGATCTAACTGCTTATTTGCTTTGGCACCCAGTCCCTTGATCCTTTCGGCGGTTTTGGCCAAATTGCCGTTGCCTTCGGTTAGTTTATTGATGGCGTTATCGTAGGCGTTTTGGCTCAGCTTGATGTTTTTGCCGATGCCTTCCATGTCGTTCACAAAGCCTACAAACTTATCATACATGGCGCCGCTTAACCGGGCAATTTCGAGCACGTTGCGATTTTGGCGCTCCTGTTTCCATATACTGGCAATAGTGCGAAGCGTAGCCAGCAGGGTCGACGGACTAACGATTACCACCCGTTTATCCCAGGCATCGCTAAACAGTTCCGCGTCTATCTGTACCGCGAAGCTGAACGATGATTCAATCGGGATAAACAAAAGCACAAAATCGGGCGAGTTGATCTGATACAGATCATGATAGTTTTTTGAAGATAAGCCATGCACATGGCTGCGGATAGATTCAACATGCGCCTTTGAGAACAGCTTGCGCTCATCCTCGGTTTCGCAATTCACCAGGCGCTCGTAAGCTATCAGGGATACTTTCGAGTCGATGATCAAATGCTTTTCATCCGGTAAGTCAATAATTACATCGGGCTGTAAGCGGCTGCCGTCGGTGCCGGTAAGACTGGCCTGCAGGCGATATTCGCGGTCCTTAACCAAGCCCGAGCGTTCTAAAACACGCTCTAAAATAACCTCTCCCCAGTTGCCTTGTTTTTTATTGTCGCCCTTTAAGGCTTTGGTCAGGTTTTGGGCTTCGTCACTAATCTGCTTGTTAAGTTCCATTAGTTGCGTGATCACGCCTTTCATGGTGTTGCGCTCGGCAGCCTCCATATTGTAAACCTTATCTACCTTATCCTCAAAGGCCTTCAAATTTTCTTTAAGCGGATTTAATATAGTGTCGAGGTTATTGCGGTTTACATCAATAAACTCTTTCGATTTCTCTTTTAGCAGCTTTTCGGCCACATTCTCAAACTCTTTCTGAAACTTTTGCTGTATTTCCTGGATGCTTTTTTCCTGGTCTGTCAGGCGTTCGCGCTGGGCCTTAAAGGCCTCCTCGGCTTTTGCCATGCGATTTTTTTCGGCCAGCAGCTCTTGGTTAAGGGTATTGATGGCATTATCATAACGTTCGCGTTCGTCCTGTAATTGTTTATCGGCCTTATCGCGCTCCAAACTTAAACCCAGGGCCCGTTCTTCGGCTTTGGCTAAAGTTATACTTAGCGCGCTGTTATCATTTTTAAGGCGGTTAAATTCATCCGCCGAAATACCATCAGCAGTAGTTGGCCGCTTTAAAAAAAGCATTACAGAAACCAGCAAGAGCACAAGCGAAACAATTAATACGGCAACGGTCATTTTGATAAAAATATTAGCAAAACGAAAGTAGGAAAAAATGTGCGAATGAAAATAAAATGTTCAGGAATGTTAATATTTTAACGTAACCTTAAATCAGGCCGACCCATCCGCACATCTGCATATTCACGCATCTGCACATCAAAATCAATGGTGTTTTTTGGGTTTAACCGTATCGGCAACGGGAGCATCAACATCATGCCCGTCTGTACTGGTATCGGTTCCGCTGGTTGATTGTGCTTCGGGCACCCCGGCGCCGAAAGCGGTATCTGGCCCCGAATTGCCATGGCTCGCGCTCGAGTCGCGGGTGGCGCCGCCGGTTTTATTATGCGCGCTGTTACAGGCGGTAAATGAAACAACAAGGGTTATGGCTAAAGCAACAAATATCTTTTTCATGTCGGCAATTTATTCAACAACAAACAGTAGCCGTATGGGTTTGTAAAATTACTGCGCCTTTTCAACCCGCAGGCCAACATCGCTCACTTCATGCAGCGGGTTATCGCGCATATTTTGTTCGATGGTAAAGGTATAGGTGCCCTTTGCCGGGAATTTATAGTTTTGGCGGAAAGGTACCTGGTAGCTATACAAATTTCCAGATCCCTGGCCCAGCCATTCGCCATCTGGGTTAGCCAGCTTAAACTCGTAGCGTACCGCTTTTTTATCGGTACCAGCCTGGTATATCAGCACAAAAAGGTTCGAGTATTTATAGCCGCCGCCTATCCGCAGGTTCATGTACAGGTTGTACGGGACGGTTTCGTCATCAATTTTAACCGTATTGGTTATTTTGTTTGAATAGGCCCAGTTGTGGTTAGGTATGGCTGTATTTTGATCTACTACCATTTTAGGGTCGGTACAGCCCGCTGCCGAAAGCAATATACAGGCCGTCAATCCCAGTAAAAAATAATTTAAAGCGCTTTTCATTGCTTATGGTTTTGGCTGATCGCCCCCTTTGTTGCCATCGGGGCGGTTAGGTTTATTTCTGTTATGATGTCTGTTCCGGTTGCGGTTAGGGTTGTTATTACCGCCGCCCTCTGGCTTTGGCCCCTGCGCATTCGGCTGACCCGCGGCGGCATTGGCCGGGCGCGGTGTGGCGTTTTGCTGATTGGGGTTATTCGGGTTCGGTTTGTTTTTGTTGCGGTTCTTATTTTTCTTTTTATTGTTGCGGTTACGCTCATCCAAACGGGTAAGGCTATCCTGCCCGACCACATTTTCGTAATCCAGTACTTTTATCGATTGTGTTTCTATTTCAACAGCAACGCCCAGATCATCAGGCAATATGCCCTCCTTGTTCATTTGCTGTATCTCTTTAACACGGGCAATGGTAAGCGGTATCCACGATTCCTCTCGCGGATAGCTGAACCACATCTGCTTTTTAAAGATGTCTGTCTTTTGCAGGCGGGCATCACCCTTTAAGGTTTTTAAGTAGTTAACATTATCGGGGATGTGTTTGAGCGCATCCATATAGGTATCCAGCTCGTAGTTAAGGCAGCATTTCAGCTTACCACACTGGCCGGCTAGCTTTAAAGTATTTAATGACAGGTTTTGGTAACGCGCTGCCGAAGTAGAAACCGTTTTAAAATCGGTTAACCAGGTTGAGCAGCAAAGCTCGCGGCCGCATGAGCCAATGCCGCCTAAACGGCTAGCTTCCTGGCGCATGCCTATCTGGCGCATTTCTATACGTATACGGAAAGTTTCCGCCATTTTTTTGATCAGTTCCCTGAAATCAACGCGGCCTTCAGCCGTATAATAAAAGGTAGCTTTGGTTTTATCGGCCTGGTAATCTACATCGCTTAGCTTCATTGACAGGTTAAGGCTCAATGCCAGCTTGCGCGCGCTATGCATGGTTTCCCATTCTATATCCTTGGCGGCCTTCCACTTGTCCACATCGGCAGGGGTAGCACGGCGGTATATCTTCTTTAAAACATCTTCCTCTTTAACCCGGCGCTTGGTCATTTGCATGCGCACCAGTTCGCCGGTTACAGATACGTGGCCAATATCATAACCGCCGGTAGCAGCTTCAACCACCACCAGGTCGCCATTTTCAATGTAAATATTATCGTTATTTAAATAGAACTCTTTTCTTGAACCCTTAAATTTTATCTCGACAATTGAAAACGGCTTATAATTAACAGGCATGTCCATCTGCGACAGCCAATCGTAAACATCTAATTTGCTGCAGCCATTAGTAAGGCATGAGCCATTACTTTTGCAGCCTGCCGGTGTACATCCGCCACCGGTTGAACAACTTCCACATCCCATAGTTAGTTCGCTATATATTGATTCCCTTGCGGGCTTGATTTAAGTTTTAAAAAACTGATTAGCTGTAAAGATACATCTAAAAATAAAATTTTAGGGTTTGCATTTCTTTCAACATGATAATGCGCCCTTTCCAGCTCGGTAATAATGGCCTGATTCATGGAAACATTCATGATTGCGGTCATTTTTTGTGCCGTTTCCAGTTCGGCCGCGGGCAAATGTACCAGCTCGCCAGCCCCGGCTATCAGCAGGCAGCACTCGCGTATAAAACTAATGCCGTACCGTAAAAAATTTTTTTGGTTTTCGCGCCCCATTTTAGCCAGCTGATCAACAAAGCTCACAATTTCGATCCCTTTATTGGCGAAACACAAGCGCAGCCATTGTACAAAAAGATGATGATAGCTGTTGTTATCCTGCTGTATCATTACCAGTGCCTCGGTTAGGTTGCCGTTGGCTAAATAAGCAATTTCGGCGGCCGCGCTTTCGGTTTGCTGCTGGTGGCTTATTAAATTTTGTTTGATATCCTCATAACCTAAAGCCGGAACTTTTATGAGCTGGGTACGCGATAATATGGTATTGAGTATCTGGTCCTGGTTTTGGGCCACCAACAAGAACAGGGTGTTTGGCTGTGGCTCCTCAATAATTTTGAGCAGCGCGTTGCCTTCCTTGTCTAAATACTCAGGCAGCCACAATATCATGATCTTATAATCAGACTCGAACGGCTTAAAGCTGAGTTTTTTAATGATCTGGTGGCACTCGGCAATATTGATATTGGCCTGCTTGTTCTCGGCATCCAGATAATCGCGCCAGATATCGAGGCTCAAATATGGCGACGCGCTGAAAGCCTCGCGCCACTGTTCTATAAAGGTTAACGCATTATCGTCTTTATGTTTGGCAAAGAAAGGGTACGAAAAATGCAGATCGGGGTGCATCAGCTTCTGATATTTTCGGCACGATGAACATTCGCCGCACGAATCATCGGGCTGCTGATCTAAACACGACAAATATTGAGCATAAGCCACCGCTAAAGCCAAACCACCGCTCCCCTCAGGCCCCAGAAATAATTGCGCATGACTAACCCGGTTCTCTTTTACCGAATTGATCAGCCTTTGCTTGATGGCCGCTTGCCCAACTATTTGTTTAAACTGCATTTGGTGCAAGGTAATAATTTGTAGTGAGTGGTGAATAAGGAGTGGTGAGTTTTTTGCAGTCGGCGTTTTATTTTACAAATAACCTAACTTTCATTATTAACAAATACATTTGCAAATAACTACTCACTGTTCACCACCCACTACTCACTATGCCTCGCATTATGGCTTTCGATTATGGTACCAAGCGCATCGGCATTGCGGTTACCGACCCCTTGCAGATCATCGCGACCGGGCTGGATACCATCCACCCTAACCAAATTATCGGGTTCCTGAAAAAATACCTGCAAACCGAACAGGTAGAACGCTTTATAGTTGGCGAGCCCAAGCAAATGGATAATACGCCATCGCAATCGGCGCAGCATGTTAGGGGCTTTGTTAATCTGCTCAAAAAAACTTTCCCCGAAACCCCTGTCGAGATGCTCGATGAGCGCTTTACCTCAAAAATGGCATCGGCGGTTATTGCTCAAAGCGGTATGGGTAAAAAAGCACGGCAAAATAAAGAGCTGGTTGATAATATATCGGCGGTGATTTTATTGCAGAGTTGGATGGAAAAGCGCTTTTAAGGTGCGTCATTGCGAGGAGTGAAACGACGTGGCAATCCCTACACGCCAGGCGGATAATTTAGAGGATACCTATCGCGCAGAGATTGCCACGCTACGCTCGCAATGACGACGAGAAAGCAAGGCCAAAATACCATTAAATTCAAAATGCGTATCTTTGCGCCATGGAAATTTTAGACGACGCCCTTCAAGCGTACTTAGATAACCATTGCGACCCCGAGCCGCAGGCGCTGCAAACTATAAACAGGGAAACCTATTTAAAGGTACTTAAGCCGCACATGCTATCGGGCCATTACCAAGGGCGGGTGCTGAGCATGCTCAGCAAAATGATGCAACCAGGCCGCATATTGGAGATTGGCACTTTTACCGGATACGCCACCATTTGCCTGGCCGAAGGCTTAACGGAGAACGGAATAATACACACCATTGAGGTTAACAGGGAGCTGGAAGAAATGCTTCGCCAACACTTTTCCTTAACAAATGTGGAAAAAAAGATAAGGCTTCATTTTGGCGCTGCCGAACAGATAATAGCCGATATGGACGAAAAAAGCTTCGATATGGTGTTTATTGATGCTGATAAAAAGAATAATTACCGTTACTTTGAACTAATATTTGACAAAGTCAGATCCGGAGGATTAATAATAATTGATAATGTTTTGTGGAAAGGCAAAGTATTCGGCGCCGAAAAAGACGCCGATACCGAAGGCATCCGCAAACTAAATGACCAGATTGCTGTTGACACAAGGGTTGAAAAATTAATACTTCCCGTGCGCGATGGCCTTTTGCTCATCAGAAAAAAATAATTATGAAGAAAACCTTACTGATTACCACGTTGATCTTATCATCTTTTGCGGTATTCGCCCAAAAGAACACTTCACAATCATACATCGAACAGTTCAAAGATAATGCCGTAAGTATTATGCACGAAACGGGTATACCTGCCAGCATTATACTGGGTATAGCCATGCACGAGTCGGGCAACGGCAACAGCACGATAGCCAAAAACCTGAACAACCAGTTCGGGGTAAAAGGCGGCGGTGGCGCTGTTTTCTATAAAAACAAAAAGAAAGTACACTCGGCCTATAAAAAATACGACTCGGTATTAGAATCGTTCGATGATTTTGCCCGTATCATTACCCAGCGACAGCAGCTTGGCCGCCTGGCATCCGATCTGTCGCAGTACGATTATGAGAAATGGGTTAAAGGTATTCAGCGCAGCGGCTATGCCAGCAGCCGCAAATGGGCCGCTCAGGTATTAGGCATTATCCGCAAATACCAGCTCAACGAGTTCGACGAAAAGCCGGAAGAGAAACAACTGGCACAGGCTAATAAATAAATTTCGGTAATAAAGCTTAATTTGGCGCAATGATATTTGCCAAACACCTAAAGCGTAATTCAAGCCTTTTATTCATCATCACGGTATTATTTACCTCGTGCTCTGCCTTGAAAAAAAGTAGTAGCAGTTCCATCTCTAACCGGGAAGCAAAGCGCAATAACAACAGTATTCAAAAACAAAACAGCGCAGCTATTGCCAGCTATACAGCCTATACCGCGGTTTCGTACATCGAGCGGTTTAAAAGCGTGGCCATACAGGAAATGAACCAGTACGGTATACCGGCCAGCATTACCCTGGCGCAGGGTTTGTTTGAGTCGGGCAACGGCAATGGCGACCTGGCCAAAATTGCCAACAACCACTTCGGCATAAAATGCACCAGCGACTGGAAAGGCAAAAGCTATTATAAGGATGATGATAACACGAACGATTGTTTCAGGGTATATGATAACCCCGAAGATTCGTACCGCGACCATTCCGACTTTTTAAAAAGAAAACGCTACGCCTTTTTATTTGAGCTGGATAAAAACGATTATGTGGGCTGGGCAAATGGTTTAAAGCAGGCAGGCTACGCTACTAACCCCAAGTATCCGCAGCTGTTAATAAACATCATTCAAAAATATAACCTTGACCAGTACGACCGCCCTGAAGGCGAAGCACAGAAAATTAAGCGCGAGGACAGGGTATTTACCGAGATCAACCAAAACATTGGCAAGGCAACCAAAGACTCATTGACAAACAACACGCCCGACAATAAATTATACACCGTAAAGACAGGCGACACACTATACAACATTTCTAAACGTTTTGGGTTGACTGTTGATGAACTTAAAACACTAAACAACATGGCCGATAATAGCATCAAAATAGGCCAGAAACTGGTTATAGCTAAATAATCCTGTTAATTTGTGTTAAATAGTTTAACACAACAAGATTAAATTTTAGCTTAGTTTTTAATGAAACCTGTACTACTGCTGCTTTTATTCTTTACAATTACCACAAAGGTGTTCGCCCAGGAAACCTCGGTGGCCGGTATTATATTTGATACCGATACCAAAGATAGGCTGGCAAGAGTAAACGTGCTGAATTCAACCACCGGCAAATCGGTTTACGACAATCTGAATGGTGTTTTTGCGGTTGATGCCAAACCCGGCGACCTGCTGATATTTAGCCAAACCGAGCATTTTGCCGATACGATTAAGGTGAAAGATTTTATACCGCTGGCCATATACATGAAATCAAAAGCCATACAATTAAAAGAGGTTACTATAAAAGATACCGCCATGGATCCGCAGAAACGCCTGGCGGCAAATAAACGCGATTTTGGTAAGGCTTACGGATCGCTGGCCGATAAGGATTTTTTAACCCTTTCACCAGGCGGCGGCGCTGGCCTGGGCATTGATGCCATATGGAACTCGTTAAGCCGGTCTGGGCGCAACGCGGCTCATTTACGCGAAACCATTGAGCTGGATTATCACCAGGATGTGATTGATTACCGTTTCAATAAAACATTGGTAGGCCGTGTAACGGGGCTAAAGGACAAGCAATTAGCCGATTTTATGGTTCGATACCGCCCCGGCTATTTTTTTGTGACCAACGCTACCGAGTATGAATTTATATCGTCTATAAAAAATAACTATAAACGGTATTTGCGCAATACACGTGCCCGCCCTTTACAGCCACTGTACCCGGTACGGAAACAAAACGAGCCGGCGCCATAGTTTTATTAAACTATTAATGGTTGGTGGTGTCATAGATTTACTTATGGCCAATAGCCATTTTTTTATAATTTACCCATTTAAAACAGCGATCTCTTATGAAACAACTAATTTTTACTCTTGCGTTTATCTCGGTGTTTATTACGGCAAAAGCACAAATAAATAAAGATACGGTAGGCTTGAACGTACCCGTAAAGGAGGGTCAGGTTATTTATACCGGCGTAGTTGAAGTAGCCGGTAAAACAAAAGATGATTTGTACCGAAACGCACAACAGTGGTTTATAGATTATTTTTATAGCCAGAAGGACGTTATACAAAACAAGGATAAGGAAGATGGGCTGCTATTTGGCCGGGGTGTTTTTTATTTTACCATTGGTGTGGGATTGGGCCAGACCGTGAATTGGGCCAACCATGTTACCATTAAAATAGAGTGTAAGGATAATAAATACAGGTATTCATTTTATAATATGCTGGCTAACAACTACGACTCTGGTGGTACTAATTTTAACATCGAACAGGTGTTGGGAGTGGTTTTAGGTACCCAAAAATGGTCCTGGACAAAAAATGCAGCTAAAAACACATTGGTTCAAAACAATAGTTTGATACAAGAAGCTATTTTATCCCTAAAAAACGAAATGGGCAAAACAACCACAGACTTTTAGCAGCAAATTAAAATTGAACCGAGTTATTACGAAATGCTTAAGAAAAAAATAAAATTGCGTTTCTTTGCATACCCATGTTAAAACTAAGATACGCAGTTGTTTTCCTGGTGATATTATTTGCCGCACTATCTGCATCGGCACAAAAAACCGATAGTGTTAAAATAGATACCGCGTTACTGAACAGATACCGTATAGATCCGCCAAAAAACGCCTTGCCGGTACGTGTGCGTGCCTTACAGATACAGCCCGAACTGGTACCTGTTTCCATGCTGGATTATCACGTTAATTATTGGCACAAATGGATCACCTTCGCGTTAAACTTTAGCCAATCGGCATTTAGTAAAAATTACAGCGCCGGTGGTGTGAGCGCGGTTGCTTTAGGAACCAATTTTGATTATAAAACTGAATACAATAAGGCTCCGTTTGATTACACCTCGGAACTGAACCTCATTTACGGTATCTCAAAAAATAAAGGCCAGGGTTCACGAAAAACGAATGACCGGATATTTTTTGATAATAAGATAGCCACACAATTATCAAAACACTGGTTCTTTTTCGGCTCGCTGAGCTTTGAATCGCAGTTTGACCGCGGTTACCAATATTTAGCCGACGGTACCCCGCAGCTGATATCAAACTTTTTAGCGCCAGGTTACCTGACCGAATCGCTGGGTTTTGAGTACAAGCCGGTAAAATATTTCGACCTGCGTATAGGTACGGGCACCGCCCGCCAAACTTTTGTGCGCGATACCACTATCTATCATAACCTGGCCGCTAACTATAACGTGGGCCCGGGGCATACTTTCAGGAACGACCTCGCTTTTCAGGTAGTGGCTACGGTAGATAAGGACCTGATGAAGAACCTGCACATTAACGCCCGTTATGCCCTGTTTGTACCTTACCAGCAATCGCTCGCCTATGTGAGCCACCGTATTGACGCCACGCTAACCGCGAAAGTGAACCGTTTAATCAATGTAACCATGAACGGAACGCTGCTATATGACAAAAGCGCGTCGCCCGATAAAAGCCTGCCTACCCAACCGCAGGGAACAGAAGGTTTGGCTTTGGGGATAGCCTATAGTTTTCCATAAAAACTCGCTTCAAAATCATAACTTTGTAACTCTAAAAAACTGGAGTATAAAAGATAATGTTTGAAAATCTATCGGATAAACTCGACAGGGCGTTTAAGGTCCTGAAGGGACAGGGAACCATTACAGAAATAAACGTGGCCGAGACCATGAAGGAAATACGCAAAGCCCTTCTGGATGCCGACGTTAACTATAAAACCGCGAAAGCCTTTACGGATGATGTAAAGCAAAAAGCCATAGGTGCTAACGTATTAACCGCCGTTTCGCCGGGGCAACTGCTTACCAAGCTCATGAACGATGAGCTGGCGGCATTAATGGGCGGCACCACAGCCGACCTGAACCTTACGTCATCGCCAACCATTATATTGATAGCAGGCTTGAACGGCGCGGGTAAAACTACTTTTACCGGTAAGCTGGCTAATTTTTTAAAGACACAAAAAAACAAAAAACCATTATTGGTTGCCGATGATATTTACCGCCCGGCGGCTATTGATCAGCTGCAGGTGTTGGGCGAGCAGATAGGTGTGCCGGTATTTGTGAACCGCGAATCGAAAGACCCGGTTGGCATTGCCAAAGAAGGTATTGCCTTTGCCAAACAGAACGGCCATAACGTGGTCATCATTGATACCGCCGGCCGTTTAGCTATTGATGAGGCTATGATGGTAGAGATTGAGCAGGTAAAAGCTGCTGTGAATCCGCAGGAGATCTTGTTTGTGGTGGATTCGATGACCGGCCAGGATGCCGTAAACACCGCCAAAGTATTTAACGATCGCCTTGACTTTACCGGTGTGGTATTAACCAAGCTGGATGGCGATACTCGTGGTGGCGCGGCGCTTTCTATCAAATCTGTCGTAAATAAACCCATCAAGTTTATTGGTACCGGCGAAAAGATGGAAGCGATAGACGTTTTTCACCCCGACCGTATGGCCAGCCGTATTTTGGGCATGGGCGACGTGGTATCGTTGGTGGAGCGCGCGCAGATGCAGTTTGACGAGAAAGAAGCCGCCGAGCTGCAAAAGAAGATCCGCAAAAATAAATTCGACTTTAACGATTTTTACAGCCAGATACAGCAGATCAAAAAAATGGGTAACATGAAAGATCTGATGGGCATGATACCCGGCGTGGGCAAAATGATGAAAGATGTAGAGATACAGGACGATGCCTTTAAAAATATCGAAGCCATCATTCAATCCATGACCCCGCACGAAAAAGAAAACCCGGACAGCATTAACCAAAGCCGCCGTAACCGTATAGCCAAAGGCTCGGGCACCGACCTTACCGAGGTAAACCGCCTCATTAAACAGTTTGAGGATATGCGTAAGGTGATGAAGCAAATGAGCAACCCGGCAGCCATGGCCAGCATGATGAAGCGGATGCCGAGATAGTCCTTATAATATAAACATATGTTAAACAAACCAATTTCTGCAAAAAGTATAACAGTTATTGCCTTTGTTGTTTCGGGTTTAGGTCTAATTTCCTATACCAATTTTTTAAGCTCCCGTATATTATATTTTTTATTCGGTGCAATTAACCCGCTTAATCTTTCGTGGCTTTCATCCAATAATAATGGATATTTAGGGGCACAGGCACTTAACATATTAGTTTATTTTTTATTGTTGTTAGGTGCCGCCTTGTTTGCCTTATCAAAAGGCCGGGAAGCCCGACTTATCCGCTTTGTTTTCGCCATAATATTATTCGACAAGGGGCTATTTACAGTTTATGCAATCTGTCACCGGTTAACCAGTAGCGGCATTCAAACCGACGGCTACAATGAATCATTCTTACTATTTCTATTTTATCTTGTTGCTCGGCTGCTTTGGATTTGGGTAGCCTACAAAGGATTAACCTATTGCAAAGTAGAAAAGTCGCTCGATATAGATACGAACGTGTACGGCGATGTGGTATCAGAAACCTATGTCTCCGCATCTTTGGGTAAGCGATTTATGAACTTACTTGTTGATGTAATGATTTGTATACTAATATTTTCGCCGTTTATCTTATCTCTCGTCAGCAGCAATCATTTCGATAATATACTTATGAAGCTACAGGCCGCAACTAACGATAAAATAGCCCTGTTCGTGGTTGTAGGTGTTTGCCGCTCATTATATTACATGTTTTTTGAGTTGTTGCTGGGTGCAACACCAGGAAAGCTGCTTACCGAAACCCGCGTTATAATGCACGATGGCAGTCATCCGTCCTTTAAAGTAATATCAGGAAGAACGGTTGCAAGATTTGTGCCTTTCGAGGCCTTTTCAGCATTTGACGGTGCCCGCCCATGGCACGACCGATGGTCGGGTACTGCTGTAGTTAATGAAAAACGGGAGGGTGTTTAGGGTAAATTTTATTTTCTTATCATACCCGCAGGCTTATTATTGTGGGGAGCTTATAGTTTTGGTAGCGCACAATATCAAATATTTAAATATCATTCGAAACAACGGAAAGAGAACGAAAACCTGATCAAAAAATTAGGAGAAGTAAACACCAATGATTTTTATGAATTGAAAGAGTTCGATGAATATGGATTTTTCAGCCTGAAAGGTGTGTTTTTAAAAGTTGAAAAGGTTAAAAAAGATAGCATAACGTTTTCTTTTGTTGATGCAGGAGACTCACGAGAGATTTCACAAACAAGAATAGAGCACCTGTACAAAATGTTTAAAGAAACCTTTCAGCAAGTTACTTTTAGCCGGCAGCAACTACAGGATGCCATTAATTCAAACTTCCAGATAGAACAAAAAGACAGAAAAGAGTTAATTGTAAACAATAAAAAATATTGCATTAACAATATTGAAACATATTTCATGACCCATATAACGTTAAGTGGGGCAAATGGATATGGCGAACATTATTTGCACGTTGGCTTGAAAAACACGGGCTGGGCTGCCGATTTGATAAGCATACAATCTGTTGGCGGTGATATAGCGTTTGAAACGACTATACCAAAGCATTTGCCATCAACATTGTATGAGAATGCGCCCGGGTTCGAAATAAGCGGCACCGTAAAAAATGGTAACGACTTTAAGATCAGGTTTACTGTTAGAGATACAATTGGCAGAACACAAACATACCAGGTGGAAGGGAATTGTAAAAGCCCAGATGATCGTACCTTGGTAAGGTTAAAATAATTTAGTACTGTTTACTGAATAGCTTTATAAAGCTAAAAATTAATAAAAACGGCAAATCGCCGATTTTGTATGTAAACAAATTGACTTAGCGCGATAGTTTGTAATTTATGAAGACACGGCACACATATTTACTTTTAGGGTGTACCTTTTTTTATTTATCAGCTAAGGCTCAGATTCTCGGTGCAACAATTGACGTACAGCACTATACCTTCGCCCTACAGCTAAACGACGAGGATAATATAATAAAAGGCAAAGCTGACATAACCATAAAAGCATTAAAAAACAGTAGCTCATTTAACATCGACCTGGTAAAAAAGAACGCGGCCGGTAAAGGCATGCTGGTAAGCCGGGTGCTGGAAGGAGGCAAGCCAATAACCTTTAGGCAGGATAGTGATGATGTAAAAATAAACACCCATCTAACCACCGGCACACAAAAAACCTACTCCATTATTTATGAAGGCATACCTGCCGATGGCCTCATTATATCTACCAATAAATTTAACCACCGTGCTTTTTTTGGCGATAACTGGCCCAACCGTGCCCACAACTGGCTGCCCTGTGTTGATGAACCCGCCGATAAGGCCCCGGTTGATTTCATCATTACCGCGCCCGATTATTACCAGGTTGTTGCCAACGGATTAAAAGTTAGCGAAACAAAACTGCCCAACCAGCTCAAACTTACCCATTGGAAAGAAACCGCGCAGCTGCCCACCAAAGTAATGGTAATTGGCGTGGCTGATTTTGCCATTGACCATCCCAAAGATGTGAATGGCATACCGGTTTATACCTATGTGTTTCCCGAAAACAAGGATATAGGATTTAAAAGCTATGCCGTAGCGGCTGATATTTTGCCGTTTTATATGGGTAAAATTGGTCAGTACGCTTATCAAAAACTGGCCAATGTGCAATCAAAAACCATATTTGGCGGGATGGAGAACGCCAGCGCCATTTTCTATTTCGAAAACTCGGTTGGCGACAGGGGGATAGAAGAACTAATGGCGCACGAAATTGCCCATCAATGGTTTGGCGATGCCGTGAGCGAAAAAGATTTTCATCACCTGTGGCTCAGCGAAGGCTTTGCAACGTATTTGACCAACTATTACCTCGAAAACAAATACGGCATCGATACCCTAAAAAAACGAATGGATGCCGACAGGCGCAAAGTGATAGCGTTTGAAAAGCAAAGATTTACCCCGGTTGTTGATTCGGCGGTAAAAGATAATTTTATGCCTTTGCTTAACGCCAATAGTTATGAAAAAGGCGCCTGGGCATTGCACATGCTGCGCCGCAAATTAGGCGACACGGCTTTCTGGAAAGGCATAAGCGCTTATTACGCCAAATATAAAGGCGGCAATGCCAATACTACTGATTTTCGCCGGGTGATGGAGCAGGTTAGCGGACAAAACCTGGCGCTGTTTTTTAAGCAATGGCTCCATACGGCCGGGCACCCTGATCTGGGGATTGTATGGAAGTACGATAACAATACGCACAGGCTCAACATACAGATCACCCAAAAACAGAAAAATAGTTACGTTATGCCTTTAGAAGTAGCCGTAGACGGGCATATATACACCATCAACATAAAAAATACGGTTAGCACAACAGATTTTACTATTGCTTCAAAGCCGACTAACCTACAGGCAGACCCTAATGTAAACCTGCTGGCAAGCTTTACCGTTACGGGAAATTAACTTAACACAAAAAAAAGCTGGGCCGTGCGATTCCCCTCTTGAGAGGGGGGTAGGGGTGTGTCCTTTCGCGGGTATAACACACTCCTGTAACCGCACCTGCCAACGCGCCCCCTCTCAAGAGGGGAACAATATTCTTTTTATCACCAACAAATACCAAACACTTTACAGCGCCGAATAAAATCTATATCTTACGCTTATCTAAATTATTATCATAAGTGTTAGTTAAAACATTCGGCAGCGCGGTTTATGGCATTGAGGCCATAACTATTACGGTTGAGGTAAATATTGCCGCCGGCACCAAATACTTTATTGTAGGCCTGCCCGATATCGCGGTTAAAGAAAGCTATTTCCGTATCGAATCGGCGTTAAAAAACTGTGGTTTCCGTATGCCGCGCCAGCAAGTGGTAGTTAACATGGCTCCGGCCGATATTAAAAAAGAAGGCTAATCTTACGACCTGACCATTGCCACCGGTGTATTAGCCGCGTCGGGCCAGTTAGAGCCCGAAAACCTGGATAAATACCTCATCATGGGCGAGCTTTCGCTTGATGGCGGGCTGCAGCCTATAAAAGGCGCTTTACCCATTGCTATTCAAGCCCGCAAAGACGGCTTTAAAGGCTTCATCCTGCCCAAACAAAACGCCCGAGAGGCCGCCATTGTGAACGATCTGGAAGTTTACGGTGTGGAAAGCATTAAAGAGGTAGCCGGATTTTTCAATGGCGATTTAGAACTGCCCCGCGAGCAGGTAAACACCCGCGAAGAATTTTACAACAGCCTTTGCAATTACGACAGCGACTTTAGCGAAGTAAAGGGGCAGGAAAACATAAAACGCGCTTTAGAGATTGCTGCCGCGGGTGGCCATAATGTGATACTGATCGGTCCGCCGGGGGCGGGCAAAACCATGCTGGCACGCAGGCTGCCATCTATACTGCCGCCGCTGAGTTTACATGAATCGTTAGAGACCACTAAGATACACTCGGTAGCGGGTAAGTTATCGGCCGCCGATGCGCTGGTGACCATCAGGCCATTCCGCTCGCCGCACCATACTATCAGCGACGTGGCTTTAGTAGGTGGTGGCGGCAACCCGCAGCCCGGCGAAATATCACTGGCGCATAACGGGGTTTTATTTTTGGATGAGCTGCCCGAGTTTAAACGAAGCGCGCTCGAGGTAATGCGCCAACCGCTGGAGGAGCGCCGGGTAACTATATCAAGAGCCAAATTTACGGTGGATTACCCCAGCAGCTTTATGTTGGTAGCCAGTATGAACCCATGCCCATGCGGCTATTATAATCACCCGGAAAAGGAATGCATTTGCCCGCCGGGGATGGTGCAGAAATATTTGAGCAAAATTTCGGGCCCGCTGTTAGATCGTATCGACCTGCATGTAGAGGTAACACCGGTAAATTTTAATGAGCTGGCATCCGAACGGTTAACAGAAAAAAGCGAACACATCCGCGACCGAGTCATCAAAGCGCGCGAGGTACAGATAAAACGTTTCGGCGCCAAACCTGATCTGCACGCCAATGCCCAGATGAGCCCGCAAATGGTGCGCGACCTATGCAGGATCAGCGAGGCCGGGCAAAATCTGCTCAAAAAAGCGATGGAAAAGCTGGGACTATCTGCCCGGGCTTACGACCGCATCCTCAAAGTATCGCGCACCATAGCCGACCTGGCCGGGAGCGAAGATATTCAACTGGAACACCTGGCCGAAGCCATACATTTCAGGAGTTTGGACAGAGAGGGCTGGGCGGGGTAGATTGTGTGGAGACAGAGTCTCGGGGCATAATGGTCCGTAGTTGGAAACTACGGACAGCAGCAAACTATAAAAAGCGCATTTATAAAATTATGGAAAGAAAATTTGTTTTGGCTTTATTACTGACTCTTTTCACCTCGAAGGCATTCTGCCAGGCGAAAAAGCAATTCTCAAATCTTGATTTTTTGCCCTACATAACGATAACCGATACCGTCCTGACTAAGAACATCGTTAACGTGATCGACAAATTCAGGAGTGATGCGTTTCGAGCTAGCCCATTTAAGAAGGGGATGGGGTATGTGGCCCTTTACGTCGTTGACTACCCCAGGAAAGACACGCTAATCCATTACTCCATAATTCCGGAATCGGACCAATTCAAACCCACTACAAACGAACTGCGGTATCCAGATGGGTACAGTTATTGCAAGGGCTGGCTTGTCTTGATATATTATGACTCTATAACAAGGGAGTTTGGCGAAAGAGCCTATACTGAAAAAACAAAAAGGAAGATCAGAAAAATGATCGACAAGACTCTGGGTGCGCCATTAAAAGGGCAGAGCGGGGCTTCGACTCATTACAGCGGGACATCGATTTACATGATAAAAGGCAAGCCGCCCATCCTGCGGGTAGAGCAATAGGTTTGAGCGTAGACAGAGTCTCCGGGCATAATGGTCTGTAGTTGGAAACTACGGACAGCGGATAAGAAGAAAAATTACTAAAAATGAATCATAAAAAATTTTGGATAGCTTTGTTGCTGGCGGCATCTATTACGCAGACTTATTCACAAAAAATAGACTTAAAGAGCGATATTGCTGTTTACGATGCTGTGCTAAAGCAATCTGAATGGAGCGCTCAAAAATATCGGATTTACAAAATAGCATCCACAAAAGAATTAAAATATATTGAGTTTTCTCGTATTGATATTTCCGGCGTATCCAGATGGCAACCGGCAGATACGGTGAAAGGAATGAAGAGATTCTTTGATTATGCTGACGAACTTAACTTTAAGCCTCATGAACTTAAAATACAAATTGGAAATTATCAATTTGTTGATGATTTGCCCGAAGGCACTGAAGAACAGAATCCCGGGCATCATATAATTATTTTGTCGCCAGTAATCTATTCAAAAGACAGGAAGTTTGCTGTTTTTACCGTAGAGGAGATCCATGGCGGCATGATGGCTTATTTTCTGGTGTATATAGATAATCATTGGCGACAATCTAATTTTAAATATCTTGGCGGCCCTTGAAAATGAAAAGCTGAATAGATTACATTCTGCTCAAGCCGCTTCATTTTTTTTCTGCCCACTAATCAAGTAATAACAATAAAGCGCAGGCTTCCATCGGGAGGCCTGCGCTTTATTAATAAGAGACCGCCTCACTGCCATTTGACCGTATGACCTGTCGATTGTGAAATCCCCCTCCGCTGGCGCACGCGTGCCGCGTGTGCAACCCCACTTTATTAAATATTCCACATCCCTATCTTTATGTTGAGTATACCCGTATAAAGTTGTATATTCAAATTCCAATTTAAACCATTTTAACTATTCGCCGTTTTTTGCTGCAATGTGGTTATTTACTAACCGGATAGGATAAGCTTTTTATGAATACTATTAAAATTAATAGAGTTTTTACGCTTTGTTTATTTTTTGTGCTGGTATTGTTTCGGGGAGCGTATGGCCAGTCGTTTGGGTTAGGGTTTTACGGGTACGAGGTGCACCAGGAAAAAAGGACTGGCCTTGACCTGAGTCCCGGCAAAACGCTGTGTTTTTCTGACAACTTCGACCTGAGCTTTGATGTCGCTTTCCGCCCTAATCAAAAAACCTATTTCGGTTACATTGTGCGCATTATTGAAGATAACCGTACCAATATCGATATTATTCATAACGATCTGTCGAAGGACCATAAACACTTTAAACTGGTTATAGGCGATACCTATTCGAAACTGGCCTTCGAGATACCTAAAGACAAGCTTTTTACGCAATGGAACAACATCCGCCTGCGGTTTGATTATGACAAAAGCAGGCTCACGCTGTATTCGGGCAGCTCATCCGTTTCGCAATCCATCAGCCTGCACAGAAACAGTTGCTATAAAATTCTGTTCGGCGCCAACAGTTACTATACCTTCGAAACTACCGATGTGCCGCCCATGAAGGTGCGCGATGTACAGATCAGCCAGGAAAACAAATTAAAATACCATTGGGAACTCAATGAGCATACCGGCACAACCGCCTACGAAGATGTGCGCGAGGAAAACGCCGGCGTTACCAATCCTTTATGGATAAAAGAAAAACACTATAACTGGGAGCAGCAGCAATCGGTGTTGTTTAATGGTGAAGCGGCTGCGGCCTTTGATCAGCAAAATGAAAAACTGTACCTCTCCGGCAACGATTCCGTGCTTAGCTATTCCATTCCTGATAAGGCGCTGACTGTTTTTAACTGCCATGCGCAACAATATTTAATGCGGGGCACGCAAGCTATATACGTGCCTTACACCGGCAGCTTTTTTGATATTAATGTAGACAGCAAACAGGCCGCCCGGTTTGATATCGTCCATAAAAAATGGAGCCAAAAACTAAGCGATTCGCTGGTAAGCACCTGTTACTGGCATTTCAATAAGTTTTTTTCGCCGGTCGATTCCTCGCTGTATGTGATAGGCGGGTACGGCCTTCTTAACTATAAAAACAGTGTACAGCGCTACCATATCCCCACCAAACAATGGCAAATTATAAAACCCGGCGGGGCTTTTATCCCGCCGCATTACCTGGCCGCGCTGGGGGCCACCCAATCAGGCGCTTATATTTTAGGGGGATATGGCAGCCTGACCGGCGAGCAGAACCTGAACCCCCGGTACTTTTATAGCCTCATTTATTTTGATGCTAAAACCAAAACGTTCAAAAAGATTTACGACCTGAAAGTGCCCGCGCAGGATTTTGCCTTAGCCAACTCGATGGTCATCAATGAGGGCGACAGCACCTATTACGCGCTGTTGTTTGATAAAAACAAGTACGAATCTAAACTGCAGCTCATCACCGGATCGCTGAACAGGCCGGGTTTTCGTAAAGTTGGGAACGCCATCCCCTACACCTTTCAGGATGTAAGCTCATTTGCCGATCTGTTTTACAGCGCTAAAAGCGGTCGCTTTATTGCCGTTACCTTTAACCGTAACGAGAATAATAAAACCAGGGCCACAATTTATTCTATATACAGCCCTCCGGTAGCGATTGATCTGCAGGCCGGGGCTGCGCCGGGCCGGTTTCATTTTAACATGTTGTACCTGATCGGGTTTTTGTTATGTTGCGCTATTGGTGTTTTTGCTTATAAAAGAATGAGGCTGACGAAAAAAACCGCAGCGATAAAGCCAGGTGCCATCAATGACCATGAAAAAGAAAGTATAGAACCGGTTATCCGCGTAAAGCCACCGGTTAAAGAGGAGCCTGTAAAATTTAAAAACGCTATCTTTTTATTTGGAGGATTGCAGGTTTTTGATGCCGAGGGAAACGAGCTTACAAAATCATTCACCCCCTTAATCAAAGAGCTTTTTTTGATCATTCTGCTATACAGCATACGCTGGGGCCGGGGCATCAGTTCTGAAAAACTGGAAGAGTTGCTTTGGTTTGATAAGTCGATAAATAACGCCCACAATAACCGCTATGTTAATATTGCCCGGTTACGAACCATACTTGAAAAGTTAGTTGGCTGTACCATATCAAAAGAAAGCGGTTACTGGAAAATTAATATGGATGAGCAGCTGGTTATGGTTGATTATAAAAGCTACCTCGATATAATTAATGCCCGCGAAGATATTAATAAACAAGGTATAGAGGATTTCACTAAAATCATACGCAGGGGCGGTTTCCTGTCGGGCGTAGAGTTTGAGTGGCTCGATGTATTTAAAGCCGAAATAACTAACGAGGTGGTTAACATATATCTTGATTTTGCGAACTCTATTAAAATTGCAGACGATCCGGAGTTTTTGGTACAGCTGGCAAACTATGTTTTCAACTTCGACCCGGTTAACGAGGAGGCCATGGTTATTAAGTGCAAAACCTTATCGCATCTGGGCAAACACTCTTTAGCTAAAAGCGCGTTCGAAAACTTTGCCCGCGAGTATAAAAGCATATACGATGAGAATTTTAAGAAAGACTTTCATACGGTTTTAAATAATAATTGATCCCGCGCCCTTTCTCTTGAACTAAAAGTTTCCTTTTAAGAAACTTTTAAGATTTTTTTTAGGTTTTTTTAAGTTGACGCGCCGAGATTAGCTATCGTTAAACTTAAATAAACCAAAACTTATGAGAAGGATTAAATTACTATTACCAGTATTGGTACTGGCCCTTATTGTGGGCTGTAGCAAGAAAGAAATTACACAGGAGGGGGCTACCGGTGCAATTAATGCTGATGGTAAAACTACCGGCGCTTTACCCGCAGCCAATCCCAATTATTTGGGCGTAACGCTTTGTTATAACAGTGCCGAACGTGCGGGCGGTATGCAATACCCTTACAATCAATCTATTTTCCTGTCAAACACTACCGAAGCCGACTGGTGGGATAACATGGTAGAAGAAGTGGCTTACAGCGGTGTTGATTACATAGCGCCTATTGACCGCGGCTTTTTAGCCAATTACCCAACAATTGATGCCGGCGACCCTAACAAACTGGCAAACTTATGCGCCGCTATGGACCGTCGCGGCTTGAGCAACGCGTTCAAGGTGGCTATATTTGATGACATTCCTGCTTCATGGACCGCTAATCGAAACAAGGACAATGGCAGTGGCTATGGCTACAACCCACCATTTGATTGCGGAAACACAGCCAACTATAAATACATATGGGATGACAACATTAAATTGTGTTTCCAGAATGTGCCCGATGCTAAACGGTTTAAACTGAGCAACCGCCCGGTAATATTTTTCTGGAGCGTAAACTCACCATTTTGCACCAACCAATCAGGCAACCTTAAAAAAATTGCGCAGTACATACGCACCCAGTGCCAGTCGACCTTTGGCTTTAACCCGTTCCTTATCGTTGATCAATCATGGCTTAACCAGGACCCAACCTGTAATGACCCTGCGGTTGTCGACGCGGTACATAATTGGTTCGTTCCGCCATCATCGTATTCTTTCAGAACATTTAATAGCGTTAATGCAGGTGTAGCAGTACCAAGTTTCCAAACCGCAGGCAATGGCAGCTTCCTTGACCCTAACCACGGCCAGCTGTTAACCACGGGCTTAACCAATACGGTTAACGCGGGCACCCTGGTAACTTTGTGCGAAGGCTTTACCGATGCCTCAGAAACCGCGGCCATGTGGCGCAGCAGCGACGTAACCTATTACGATTATCCGAACCAAAGGATAAATATATTGCGCCGCTTTACCAGCAAAGCCTACGCCCCAACCCTAAAGGTTGAAGCCGAGGGTTGCGACAGTTTTCATGATGTAACAGCAGGCAACAGCGGTGGTACCTTCAGGGCCGGCGATATTGATATTGTTAAAACAGGCGATACCGGCGGCGGCTGGCACGTAACCGCGTTCCAGGCCGGCGAATGGCTGGAGTGGAAAGAATTGCCATTGCTGGCGCATACCAAGTTCCAGTTGCGCTATTCATCAAACCAGGCGGCATCAATCAAGTTCTCTGTTGATGGGGTTGACCTGCCAACGGTTACGCTGCCTATTACCGGTAACGGTGTATATTCAACTATTGATGTGGGTACACAAACCTTCTCGGCTAACAGTCTGCACACTGTTAGGATAACATCGGTATCCGGATCATGCGCTGTGAATTACTTTAACCGCGTTAGTTTTTAAATAGTTTATCCCTACCTATCTTTTATATTGTTAGTTTGATGCCCGGCAGAGTTGCCGGGCATTTTTTTGTGTTTTTATATCGGCCTCAAACAAATTTGCGTACCTAAAAAATTTATTTATAAAAATCAGTTGTATTGTATATATTTACATTAATAAAACATTGATTTCAAATAACTTATACCTAAATCACGATCATGGAAACAACACACTTAATCTTAACGATTTTAAAAATTGCGCTCGCACTTTTGGGCGCATGGTTTTTGTACCGGGAAGTTAGAACCGGATATAAAGTAGACGAAGGTAAGGAAATAGTAAAAGGATTAGAATTGATAAGAGAGCGGGCGGTTATGTACGATAAAAAAATGTACAAAGAGATATTAATATCCGTTTTTATAGAAATTTTTGATTACGACCAATACACAGCGACTGATCTGGTAAATAAGTTTACGCCTGCAGAATTACAGACACAGATTGGAAACCATTCGCAAATGTTTAGTTGGACTCCAGATGATATAGAAAAACTAAGAAAGAGAAAAAATGAAATCAAAGAATATACAGAAGAGAAGGCTGTAAAAAGGAGAAAAGTGCTGCTAACATTGGGAATAATTTTAATATTTTTTAGCGGGGTCGTTGAATTTATCGATGTATTACGCGAAGCCCGATATATTTAACAAAACTGTTTCATTTTGTCTCACCCAATTTTTATAAAAATCTCATTATCAATAAAATAGGTCAAAAAATTGTTTCACATGTTTCATCTGATTCACCCTCGCGTGAAACAGTAACCCGTTAAACAAGCGGGCTTGATCTACTTTTGATGCAGCACAAAGCGATTGCCATCCGGGTCGGGTATGGAGCAGAAAAGGCCCCAGGGTGTTTTGTCGATGGTGCCGGTTTCAATGCCTTTGTCTTTTAATACCGCTACATCCTTTTCAATATCGTCGCTGTGCACTACCACGGCTTGCAGGCAGCCGGGCGGCATCTGCTCGAACCAGGTTACCAGGGTAATATCCGCGCCGCCTTCAGGAAAGCGCAGTTGTATCCATTGCTGCCCGTTACCAAACGTAGTTTCAACAACCAAAGTAAGGCCCATGCGTAAATAAAACGCTTTGGCTCGCTGCTGGTCCGTAACCGGGACCGAAATTAACTCTACTGATCTCATACCTGCTAATTGGCTTATTAATAATAAGCTAATATAACAGCATCAAATAAATATAACAACGTATTAAGAATAAGAGGGTGTTAAAAATAACACTTACGGGTTGGGTCGTTAAAGCGCGAGCGTGAGCTTTTGCTGTTTTTTAGCAGGATACCGATAGATAACTCGTGCGAGCCATAGCCATAGGTACCTATCTTGTTCAGCGAGTAATCGAAGGCATAACCTATGCGCAGGGTCTCGGTCGGGAAAAACTCTACGATAGCCACCGCTGCACTCGCTGTAGGCAGATCCTTCTGCAGGTTGGGTTTGTTGTAAAGCGAAATGGCGGTGCGATAAGTAGCACCCAGCCATAACTTATCATTCATCAGCATAAAAGCGTTAATATCCATGCTGGTTGGCGCCGTAGGCGTGTCTTTGATCAATATGGATGGCTTGAATTTGGTTTCGTCATTTACATCAAACAAGGCACCCATGGTAAAGTACTCGTGCGGTTTGGGTACCGGTACGCCCAGCGCGTCTAATGTTTGCGAGCTGTGCATATATTGCGGCAGCAGGTTATCAACCGAAGCGCCGATAAAGTAGCTGTTATTAGTGTATAAAAAGCCCAGGCGCGCATCAGCCGAAAGGAAGCTATGGGTGCCGTTAGGTATATAATCATCGCCGGCTTGAACCGGGTTCAGCTTATTGCCGTCAATACCGCTTTGTATAAAGCCCAGGCCAACGCCAAAGGCCAGCCTTGAATCTTCATCTTCGCCAATTTGTAAACGATAGGCATAGTTGGTATACATGGCAACATTGCTTTGCGCACCTATCTGGTCATGCTGAAATAAGATACCCAAACCCACATTATCATGCGCAAACGATTCATCGGCTGCCAGCGAAACCGTGGTAGGCGCGCCGGTCATGCCGGTCCACTGCGAGCGGTAAAAGCTGTTAATATTCAAATCGCTTTTATAACCGGCATAAGCAGGATTAATGTACAGGCCATTAAAAATATACTGGCTAAACTGCGCATCCTGCTGTGCCCAGGCTGTAAGGCAACCCAATGTTAAAACAAAAAGAAATATTAGTTTTCTGATCATCTTTATACTTTCGTTCTTAGTAAGGTTAAATAACCTTTATAAACATCCCATACACCTGCCTTATTCTTCGCTCTAAGAAGATAGAAATAGGTACCCTCAACCAGGCCGCTGCCGTCCCAGTCGTTTTTATAATTTGTTTTTTGATATACAGTATTGCCCCACCTGTTGATGATGACGATCTCATTGTCAGAGTAAGTATCCAGCCCCGGGATGGTGAACGTATCATTCTTGCCATCGCCGTTAGGCGTAAACACATTGGGCACCACCAGCGGGTAAACCTGCTGAACGGTTTGGTCAATATTGTTCGCCAATATCGGGTCGATCTCTTTGCCCTTAATATCAACCACACTTTGTATAACGCCGGGTGCTAAAACCTTTACACCAACCACCAATTGTATAGGGTCATTTTCCTTTAAGCGATCAATGCTCCAGGTTATGGTGTGGGTGTTGCTATCGTAAACCACTGTTCCCTTATCAGCAGGTTGCGGCACGTACACCAGGTTTGGCGGAACAGTGTATTTTATTTGTACATGTGTTCCGTTTATTACACTGTTATTGTTGGCAGTTAATATATAGGTAAAGTTGTCGCCTGGTGCCGCGTGTATATTGGTTGACTGTATAGTAACCTGCAAATCAACAACCGTATCAGGCTTAACCGGGATAACCGGATTAATGATAATACGTATCGGGTCAGACTGTACCGATGGGCAGCCTTCGCTGTTAAAGGCCACCACGGTGTATTCTCCCGCTTCACTTGCCTTGTAATCTTTCAATACGGCGCCGCTTATACTTATACCGTCTTTAAACCATTGGTAAGCCGAGGCATTAGCAGTGCTTCCGTGTAAAGTAATAGTTTGCCCCTGGTTGATGGTATAGGTTACCTCGCCGGCCATAGCCTTTAAGGTTGTTGCACCTATACCAGTCAACAATAAGCAAATAACTATTATTTTATACAGAAGCTTCATTTAGCGTTTTCCTGCGGTTGCTTTTTAGTGCGTTTCAAATTCAATTAATTAGCTGTTATCATTGGTTTGCCCGGTATTGGGGTCAGGATAAGATCTTTAGTCGCCGAAGCCGGGCATGTTGAGTTAAGGGTATAGCTCACATTTACGCCAAAGGTTACTGTTCCTGCTGTAGTTTCGCCGGTTACATCGTATGTACTTGATGTTGCACCCGGTATGGCTACACCATTCCTTGTCCACTGATAATTGAACGTATAGCCTGTTGAAGGAGTTACGTTAGCCGTTAACAGACTGCTATTGGTAGCCATAGCGCACATAGTGCTGGTTGGCGTAGTTATAGAAACTGTTAATGGCGGCAATACAAATATTTTATACACATCAGATATTGGCGAGGTACAGCCTGTCGCATTCTCGGTAACCACCTGATAATTATAATAACCTGCTGTAGTAGCGGTTTCGGTATAGGTGCGGCCTGTTGTGGTCGCCTCCTGCTTGTTACCGCCCGCGTCAATTTTATACCAGTGGTATTTGGTATAATCAACACCTCCGGCATCCTGCGGGCCGGTTAAGGTGATGGTTGAGCCAGAACATAAGATCTTGTCAGCGCCCGCAGTTGTAGCCGGCGGCGCTGTGGTGGCATCGCTTGGGCCTGCTGTAACCTGGGCAAACGCGGCTCCTGTAGTGAAGGCCATCAGTAAGATCAGAATCGGAGTAAATAATTTGCTTTTCATGTTTGTTTGATAATTTTTTGTTTGATAGTCTTTGCTGTTACATAATTTATAAAGATGTGATGTTAGGTTTAGCCGGATTAGGGTCGATTGTGATCGTTGTTTGTTGCGGCAGCGATGTGCAGCCGGTTGCTTTACTTTGCTCGGTGATGGTATAAACACCGCTATGTGTTATAGCCTGCGGGCTGGTTACAATAGTGCCGCTGCTGTCTTTAAAAAAATAGATATAGTTAGTTGGGTCATAGCCAACAATAGCCTGTGTCAGGTCATAGGTTCCGCAAGTTTCATGCGGGCCGTTCAATGCCAGGATAGGTAGCGGGTTAAATGACACATGAATGTTTTGCTTCACAATGGGTGCAAACACAATGTCATCAACCGCGAAGTCGTTACCGTTTGCCGCTGTATTTTGGTTTACCAACGCGATAGGTACGGCTCCGCTGGTAGTGCCCGAATTCCATACGGTGGTAAAATATTGCCATGTGCCATCTGACAGCGTTGGCGAAAGATTAACCGTGCCGATTTGCTGGGTGCCGTTAATTGAAAACGATAATATGGCCGGGCTTACGGGGTTAACTGAAGTAGCCCAAACCGAAAAGATATAGTCGGTATTCGGCATAACCGTGATGGTTTGTGCCCATACGGTTACATTGGGCACCGACGCGCCATTTACGATCAGCATTCTACCGGTTCCGGTTGTATGGTCGCCGAATGAATCGAAATTGGTATGATAGGTGTGTGGGTTTTTACCAACCACATAAGTACCCTCTGCGCTTAATATACCGCAGCAGCCACCATTGGGGCTTGATGTATCCAGGTAAGTATAATCGCTGGTAAACCCGCGCGAAGCCGGGGTACTGATTGATGCAGAGAAATCCCCGTTGGTTACTACGGTAGCCCCGGTAGTGTACCACGAATAATCGCCGGGCGATGTAACGGTAATTGAATTGCCGGTTGCACCGGTGCTCCATACCGGGTTGTTATAACCAGCCACCGGAACCGTGTTTAACACAATGCTTGTACCGCAGGCAACCACTGTTGTATCTACAGATGGAAGGGCGAAGAAACCGAATAAACTAAAATGTTTTTTTGGGTCGGGCTTGCCGGTAAATGAAAGGCAAGACAAACCAAGCAGCATAAAGCCGCAAATGGTCAGTGTTTTAGGGGAAGATCTTAGCGCTCGCATTCTTTACCGTTTTGTCAATATTAACAAGTACGGCTTTTTACGTAATCTTCTGTATAAGTGTTACATAGGTTAAAAAATTTCTTAGAAAAGTATTTGCTCCCAAAAAGTATTTTAAACAATGACGCCGGTTTTAATCACCAATTTTGGGTGCCGGATAGTCCCGTCAGAAAAAATCATAAAATAAGTTATTTTTAATCAATAAGTTAGTAGTTTAGGTTATTAACAAAAGTTGTTAATAATTGTTAATAACTTGTTGGATCGACTGTCATTAAGCAACTCGATTTAGAGCAAATCATCAACTAAAAGTTAAGCCTGTTTTTGCCTGACGGGCAAATTTTGAAACAAAGCAGACCGATAGAAAGTTATCCTTATAAAGTTTTTTGTTAATATTGCGTAATTATAAACAAGGGCTTTACCAATTTGCCCGATACATCAACCCTAAAATACTATTTATGACTTCTATGAATTTCATGGAACAGGTGCGCGCTAAGCGCCATTCTTCCAATCGATTGCAGCCCGTAAAAACTATAGGCGCGGCAACCTTAATTGCTCTTAGCATTTTTGCCTCGGGCTGTTCAAAAAAATCAGAAAGCACACCGCCGCCTGTTGTAGACCCGCCTACACAGCCGGTGACGCCGCCGGTAACACCTCCGCAATCGCCTGTGGGCGATGTGGTAGGTAAGATTGTTGTAGGCTACCAGGGATGGTTCACCGCCGCCGGCGATGGGTCGCCCGAAAATAAATGGGGGCATCAAAACCTGGAAATGTGGCCCGATACGCGCGAATACACTAAAACCTACTCGGGCAGTAATTTTAACCAGGCGGGTGTATCGCAGCCCGGTTTTACCGGAAATTTAGGTAACGGGCAGCCGGCAAAAATGTACTCTGCCTGGGACCAGTCGACCGTTGACCTGCATTTTAAATGGATGCAGCAATACGGCATTGATTGCGCGGCACTGCAACGTTTCTGCAATGAAATTACACCAGGCAGCAGCATTAAAGCCTTTCGAGATGGCATTGCCATGCGCGTACAAAGCGCGGCGCAGAACAATAACGTGAAATTTTATATCATGTACGATGCCTCCGGCTGGGGAAACCTTGATGCTATAAAGACCGACTGGACCAACACGATAACCGGTAGCCTGAATTTATTAACCTCAAGTGCTTATGCTAAGCAAAATGGCAAGCCTGTAGTATCTATATACGGCTTAGGATATGCCAGCCACCCTTCAACTCCGGCGCAGGCGCTTGATCTGATCAACTGGTTTAAAAACCAGGGATGTTATGTAATTGGTTCGGTGCCGGGACAATGGCGCACAGGCACGGGCGACTCGCAAGCCGGATTTACTGATACCTATAAAGCATTTAACATGATATCGGGCTGGGCCGTGGGTAGAGCCGTAGACGGAAACTATACACCATGGGTTGTTGGCGATAATGATTTTTGTACAGCCAACGGTATCGATTATCAGCCATGCGCCTATCCCGGAACGGCATTCTATAACACAAACGGGCCAAAATCGGCCAAAAATCAATTCCCGCGCGATCATGGTAATTTTTTATGGTCGCAGTTTGCTACGTTTAAAAACGTGGGTGTACGAAGCGTGTATGTGGCCATGTTTGATGAGCTGAACGAAGCGACATCGATATTTAAATGCGCTGAGGACGCGTCGATGATACCGGCCGGGCAATATTTTTTAACGCTGGATGCCGATGGCACCCACGTATCGTCCGACTTTTATTTGAGGCTGGTGAACGATGGCGGTAAAATGATAAAAGGAACTATACCGTATACATCAACAGAGCCCACCTCTTTTCAATAAGGCTATATTGTTTTAGATGCAATGATGGATAATTGCACCTAAAACAATATTTTTATGCCTTATGCCAACGAAACCCTATTTAAAAAAGATCAGACCTCTACAGCTTATCGCTGTCATCTTTTTTACCGTTTCGGGAGGGCCTTACGGGCTGGAGCCATTGTTGAGCTATGCCGGGCAGCATGGCGCTTTACTGGTGCTGCTTATCACCCCATTATTGTGGGATGTCCCCGCTATATTTACCGTATTGGAACTCAACAGCATGATGCCTGTAACCGGCGGTTATTATAAGTGGGTAAAATATGCTTTAGGCACCCGCTGGGGTTTTTATGAAGGTTGGTGGACCTGGCTTTACACCTTTGTCGACCTGGCAATTTACCCGGTTCTGTTTGTTCAATACGCATCTTTCTTTTTCCCGGAGCTCGCGGCTTATAAAGTGCCGGTTTGCCTGGTTATAATATGGGCATCGGCCGGCTTAAATATATTAGGCATTGTACCGGTAGGGCGGGTATCGCTCATTTTGGGAGCGGCCGTACTTACCCCGTTTATTATCCTTTTTGGGCTTGCATTTTATCACCATAGCGGGGTGCTGTTTATTCCGGCGCCGTCGTTAAAAGATGTGGCTTTTCCATCATTAGGCATGGCTCTGTATACCGTAATGTGGAACTGCCTGGGTTGGGATAACACCACTACTTATGCGGAGGAAGTTGAAAAGCCTATCCGCTCTTACCTGGTATCTATGTTTGCAGCGTTCGCGCTGGTTATCGTCATTTATTTTTTGGCGATCCGGGTCGCTCAATTATCAGGAATAAATGCCAATGTATTTACAGACAAAGGTTTTCCGGCCCTTGGCGAATTAATTGGCGGGCATTGGCTGGGCGCATTGCTGGCATTAGGCGGCATGGCAAGCACATTAGGTATTTACGCGGCAGTACTGCTATCCGTATCGCGGGTGCCGCAGGTAATGTCTGAAGATAGTTTACTGCCTGATCATCTGAACCGTCTGCATTCACGCTTTCAAACACCCTATATCTCCATTATTATTTGCTCGGTAATAGTAAGCCTGATGATATTATGGACCTTTGCTGACCTGTTGATCATTGATGTTACCGTTTACGGCGCGGGCTTATCGCTGGAATATATCTCGTTGATCAAGCTCCGCATTACCGAACCAGATACGCATCGCCCGTTTAAAATCCCATTCGGGATTACCGGGCTTTGCCTATTATTAATATTGCCGTTATCAGTTTATTTTGTTGCATTAGGTGGCGCATTTTCCTCATCCGAAGAAACCATAAAACCGGCTGTGTTCGCTATTTTAACGCTATGCAGCGCTGAAGTTGTTTGGCAGATCATCCGCTGGCGCAAACCCGGATTGTACTAAATATAAGCCAATAGCCTGTCGCTATATATTCAATAAGCGAAAAAGCTTTTATCCTGTATTAAAAAAATGTTGCCATAGTTGTTGTTTGGCGTGTTTTTATGGCACAGCATAGCTGGCACTTACTTTGCCTTACTTATTATAATATGAGTATATAATAGTTATGAAAACGATAAAAAATAAGATAGCGATTTTAGGATTAGCGGTATGTATTGCAGGTACCAGCTGCCACTCGCTTACCAAAACACAAAAAGGCGCTGCCATTGGTGCGGGTGCCGGTGGTACCATTGGCGCGTTTATTGGGCATAGCGCGGGCAATACGGCCTTGGGCGCTATAATAGGCGGTGCGGTTGGCGGTACTGCAGGTGCTTTCATCGGCCATAAAATGGATAAACAGGCAGCCGAATTAAAGCAAAGCATTCCCGGCGCTACGGTGGTAAGGCAGGGTGAAGGCATTATTGTGAAGTTTGACTCGGGTATTTTGTTTGATACCGATAAATCGGAAGTAAAGCCGGCGGCTCAAACCAACTTACAAAATCTGGCCATATCCCTGCAAAAAAATCCCGAAACCAATATCCTGATCGTGGGCCATACCGATAATACCGGCACAGCCTCGCATAACCAGGACCTTTCGGTTGAGCGCGCCGAGGCGGTAAAATCATACATCATTTCAAATAATGTGAGCGCCTCGAGGTTAAGCACCCAGGGAAAAGGCGCTACAGAACCTATTGCCGACAACGCTACCGTTGATGGCCGCACGCAAAACCGCCGCGTTGAAATAGCCATTGTAGCTAACGACCAAATGAAGAAACAAGCCGGTCAGGGACAGTGATTTAGCTAATAATTTAACATCTATATAGTTTTTTTGGCTCCGGCATTACGCCGGGGCTTTGTTTTGTAAAATGTTTAAATTAGCTTTGTGTTATGATCAAGAAAATAAGCGCAATGTTTTTAACCAAACTGTACATCGTTACAGTACTGGGCTTTGTGCTTAATCTTCATTATTGTGGTACCGTATTAGCCGGCGTAAAAGTTAATGCACCGGTTAAAACCTGCCAGCCATCCGCAGCAAAAAAAATGAAATGCTGCAAAGAAAAAGAAATTGATGTTAAAGTAAAAGACTCGCACCAGGCTGAAACTACAAGCACCAATTTCCAGCTTTTCGGTATTGAAATACCAAAAATACCTTTTAGCGATTTCTTTTTTTCGGCACAACAGGCTTTATTAGAAAAACTGTCTGATCAGCCGGCATCCCCCCCTCCTGCCAAAACTGACCCGGTTATAAAAAACCGGACACTCCGTATTTAATTCATCATCCAATCGTTGCGTTGCCGTGGTTAATATTACCGCGTGTTTATTTTTTACGATTAATTTTTGATGAGCTATGAATCCCTTAAAAATACTGATAGCTGCCGCTTGCGTAGCTTTAACTATACCCGCGTTTGCCCGGCAAACCCAAACAGATACAACCGCAAAACCTAAAAGTCATACGCATCACATGAACGGCGTGGAAATGGACGATATGGATATGATGGACATGTCCATGGATATGAACAGCCAATATTCGCTCGATGTGCCTATGAGCCGCGATGGTTCAGGTACATCATGGGTTCCTGATGCCTCGCCTACTTATGCCTACATGATACATGGCAAAAAATGGATGACCATGATACATGGCAATTTCTTTGCCCGCTACAATAACCAGGACCTTTTTAAATCGGGCACCCGCGGCGGGCAAAAGTTTGATGCACCCAACATGATCATGGCCATGACCCAAACCAAAGTAGGCACCAATGGTTTGTTTGCTATTAATACCATGTTTTCTTTCGATCCGTTCACCGTTGGCGCGGCCGGGTACCCGCTGCTATACCAAACCGGCGAATCGTACCGGGGCCAAAAGCTGGTTGATAAACAGCACCCGCACGATCTGTTTGCCGAGCTGAGCGTGGGTTATACGCAACGTGTAGCTAAAGATGCGGATGTTTCTGTATCATTCGGTTATCCCGGCGAGCCCGCGCTTGGTCCGCCTGTGTTTATGCACCGCTTGTCGGCTATGAATGATCCTGACGCGCCGCTGGGGCACCATTACCAGGATGCCACCCATATTACCTTTGGCGTAGCTACGTTGGGCTTCAGGTACAAAGATCTTAAGCTGGAAGGCTCCACCTTTACCGGCCGAGAACCTGACGAGTTCCGCTATAATTTTGATGCTGTTCATTTAGATTCGTATTCATTGCGCCTGTCATATAATCCTTCAAAAGAGTGGGCGCTGCAGGTGTCGAACGGCTGGCTGCACAGCCCCGAAGTTGCCGAACCGCAGCAAAACGTTGACCGGTTCACCGCATCGGCCATGCATACCAAAACAATTGGCGATGATGGTTATATAGCCACCACTTTGGTGTACGGGCAAAATCATTACTCTGACAATAAAAAAACCGAACCATCGGTACTATTGGAAACCACATGGCAAATGCACAGGGCAGCCGTTTATGGCCGCTACGAATTTGTGCAAAAAGACGCGGAAGAACTGGATATGTTGGCCACTCTACCGCAGGACCCTTTCCTGAATATTAACGCGGTAACGCTGGGTACAAGCTATATACTAAGCACGGTAAAAAACACTAATCTGACAGGAGGCGTACAAGCTACGCTAAATGTGTCGCCTTCTGCGGTTAAGGGCTTGTATGGCGCTGCGCCTATTGGGTTTGAAGTTTATATACGCGTTAGCCCGTCTATGATGAAAAAAATGATGATGAGTATGTAAGCCGGACTATGATTTTTAGGATTAAGGGATTATATGATTTAATTAACGGGGAGCGATCCACTAATCCTAAAAATCATAGTCAAAATTCCATTACCTCTTTTTTCTTCTTGTTCTTCATTCGTTTTGGCACAAACTCCAGGATCTCATTTTTCAGCGCCTCTATCATTCGGCGCTTCAGGTAATTACGTTGAATAACCAGGCTTACTTCGCGCGCGGGTTCGGGCGATTTAAAATGGCGGACTTTATCCAGTTGTTTATCGGTCAACTCGGCAAGGGCCAGCTCGGGTAAAATGGTAGCGCCATTATTTTGGTCGACCATTCGTTTCAGCGTTTCAACACTGCCGGTATTATATTCAAAATGCTGAAATCCCTGCGTTGATTTACGGCGCTGGCAAATATTTAAAACCTGCTCGCGCATGCAATGGCCCTCGTTAAGCACCCATATTTCCTCCATATCAATATCATCCGGGCTGATGTTTTTCTTTTTAGATAGCTTGCTGTTTTTTGATACATAGGCCACAAAGTTTTCATAAAAAACAGGGATTTCGATTAGGCTGCTTTCATGCAGCGGGGTCGACAGCAGGCCGCAATCAATAGTGCCCAGTTTTAATTGCTGAATGATCTGCTCGGTAGTTTGTTCCCACACGATGAGCTTTACCTGCGGATATTTTTCTATAAAACCATGCAGTATCTTGGGCAAAATGTAAGGCGATACGGTGGGGATAATACCTACTTTTAACTCGCCCGATAATTCCTTTTGCCTGTCGGATACGATCTCTTTGATCTTTTCACTCTCGGCCAGCATAATACGGGCCTGCTGAATAATTTCAATGCCGATCTCGGTAGGGGTAACGGGCTGTTTACTGCGGTCAAAAAGCTTTACGCCAAGCGTATCTTCCAGCTTTTGTATCTGCATGCTTAGCGTAGGTTGGGTAACAAAGCATTTTTCGGCAGCGGCTACAAAGCTGCGATAAGTATCAACAGCTATCAGATATTCCAGTTGAACAATGGTCATATATATAGATTAAATCTATACAAATATAATAATTATTGATTTTTTCTATTAAAATATTATCACCAAGTTTGACGTATATAATTAAAACCGAAAACTATGGAAACTCCGAAGAAAAAGCTGACCACCGCGTCAGGCATCCCGTATGTAGAAAACGAAAATTCGATGACGGCTGGTCCACGGGGACCAATTTTGCTGCAGGATTTTATTTTACACGAAAAAATGGCCCACTTTAACCGGGAGCGTATACCCGAGCGGGTAGTCCACGCAAAGGGTTCGGGCGCGTATGGTACCTTGACCGTTACTCATGATATATCGCAATATACCCGCGCTAAAATATTTAACCAGATAGGCAAAAAAACAAAGTTATTCCTTCGCTTTTCAACCGTTGGCGGCGAAAAAGGATCGGCAGATACCGAGCGTGACCCGCGTGGCTTTGCCATTAAATTTTATACCGAAGAAGGCAACTGGGACCTGGTAGGCAATAACACCCCGGTGTTTTTTGTGAAAGACCCTAAAAAGTTCAGCGACTTTATCCACACACAAAAACGCGACCCGTATACCAATTGCAAAAGCGCCACCATGATGTGGGATTTTTGGTCGTTGAATCCCGAGAGTTTGCACCAGGTTACTATCTTGATGTCAGACCGTGGCACGCCTTACGGCTACCGCCACATGGATGGTTTTGGCAGCCACACATTCTCCCTTATCAACAGTAAAAATGAGCGTTTTTGGGTAAAGTTTCACTTTAAAACATTGCAGGGAATAAAGAATTTTACAGACGAAGAAGCCGGCGCTATGCGCGGACAAAATCCAGACTTTGCCCAACATGACCTGCTAACCGCTATTGATAACGGTGACTTCCCGAAATGGGCCATGAAAATACAAGTGATGCCTGAGGCGGATGCTAAAACGTATCATATCAATCCATTCGACCTGACCAAGGTTTGGCCACATGCTGATTATCCGTTGATTGATGTGGGCGAACTGGAGCTGAATGAAAACCCGGACAATTATTTTGCACACGTTGAGCAGGCTGCTTTTGCACCCGCGCACGTGGTTGATGGCATAGGTTACTCGCCCGATAAAATGTTGCAGGGAAGGTTGTTGTCATACCCTGACGCGCATCGTTACCGATTAGGCGGCAATTATGAACAGATCCCGGTAAACAAATGCCCGTTTATGGTGAATAATTATGAGCGTGATGGGCACATGCGCGTAGACGGTAACCAGGGATCGGCGCCTAACTATTTCCCGAACAGTTTCGACGATATTGAGGCCGATCCGGCGTATAAGGAACCTGCCTGGGATTTTGGTTCATCAATAGGCGACTGGTACGACCGTAACGCCGAAGGCGAAAACGATCATTATACCCAGCCGGGCAACCTGTACCGCTTAATGAACGAAGAGCAAAAGCAGGACCTGATCAAGAACATTACGCACTCTATGAAAGGAATAGATGGCCCTAAAAAAGAACTGATAGTTAACCGACAGCTTTGCCACTGGTTTAGAGCAGATATAGGCTTGGGGATGGCTATAGCCAAAGGGCTTGAACTTGATCTGCAGGAAACCATGAAACATATGCCGGCGTAGTTAGTGATTAGAGGAATAGTGATTGGAGATTAGTTATAATATAAAAGCGCCCTTTATAGGCGCTTTTATGTTTATTCTAAATCAGAAGAAAACTAATCACTAACCTCTAATCACCAATCACTATTCTACTGTTACCGATTTAGCCAGGTTACGTGGCTGATCAACGTTACAACCGCGCATTACAGCTATATGGTAGGATAATAACTGTAAAGGAATGGTGGCTAACAATGGTACAAATGCGTCGTCCGTTTGTGGTATCTCTATCACATACTCTGCCATATCACGCACCTGGGTATCGCCTTCGGTAACAATGGCAATAACGTGCCCGCCACGTGCTTTTACCTCCTGAATATTGCTAACCACTTTTTCGTATGATGAGTTTTTGGTCGCGATAAATATAACCGGTAACGCGTCATCAATTAAGGCTATGGGGCCGTGTTTCATTTCGGCAGCCGGGTAACCTTCGGCATGTATATATGATATTTCTTTTAATTTTAATGCCCCTTCCAATGCAACCGGGAACGAGCTGCCACGCCCTAAGAACAGGCAATTGTTCGAATCTTTAAAACGTGCCGCAATCTCTACTACCCGATCATTGCATTGCAATGTTTTTTCAACCAGTTCGGGTATGTTGTTCAACTCTGTTAAATACTCTATCAATTTACTTTGAGCAATTGTTCCGCGTAGTTGAGCAAGATAAAATGCCGCCAAAGTTAATATAGTAACCTGTGCAGTAAAAGCCTTGGTTGAGGCCACCCCAATTTCGGGGCCGGCATGGGTGTAAATACCCGCGTCGGTAATGCGCGGAATAGAAGCGCCAACCACGTTGCAAATGCCAAAAATAGTGGCACCTCTTTCTTTCGCTAATTCAAGCGCTGCCATGGTATCAGCTGTTTCGCCTGATTGCGATATGGCGATGACAATATCTTTCGGCGTAATAATAGGATTACGATATCTGAATTCGGAAGCATATTCTACTTCAACAGGTATGCGCGCATGTTCCTCTATTAAATATTCGCCAACCAGGCCGGCATGCCATGAAGTACCGCAGGCTATAATAATGATACGATCAACATTTTTAAGCTTGTCCCGGTACTCGTTGAGGCCGCTCATTTGTATTTTGCCCTGTGTGGGGTAAATGCGGCCGCGCAGGCAATCATGAATAGAGCGGGGCTGCTCATAGATCTCTTTTAACATAAAGTGATCGTAGCCGCCTTTTTCAAGCATTTCCAACTGCATATCCAACTCCTGTATATATGGCGTTTGGATGGTATTATCAATATTTTTGATCAGCAGATCATCACGATGGATACGTGCTATTTCGTTATCATTTAAATAAATAACGTTTTTGGTGTATTCAACAATTGGTGTAGCGTCTGATGCAACAAAATATTCACCTTCACCTACCCCGATAACCATGGGGCTGCCTTTGCGTGCCGCTATCAGCTCATTAGGCTCATCGGCGCTCATAATAACGATAGCATATGCGCCAATAACTTTATTTAACGTTATTCTAACGGCTTCAAGCAAATCAAGACCGGTTTCTTTTTGTATATCTTCAACAAGGTGAATTAAAACCTCAGTATCGGTATCACTTTTAAAAACATGCCCCTTGGCCAGGAGTGTTTCTTTAATTACACCATAATTCTCAATTATTCCGTTATGAATAATAGTAAGCTTACGGTCGCTTGATGAATGCGGGTGCGAGTTGCGATCGCTGGGTGCGCCATGAGTTGCCCAGCGTGTATGGCCCATACCAATAGAGCCTTTAAGGTTAACATCTTTAACAAAGTTTTCCAGGTCACTAACTTTTCCGGCTTTTTTATAAACCTTTAATTCCTTATCAATCAGGGCAATACCAGCACTGTCGTATCCGCGATATTCAAGCCGGTGTAAACCTTTTATAATTATTGGATAAGCCTCTCTATGACCTATGTAGCCTACTATTCCACACATACAAAAAAATTAAATGGTAATTAAGCAAAAATACTCAGCTATATGACAATATCAATAGCAATTAGTTAATGGAACACTAACTAATTGCTATTGTTTAGTTTAGATATAACCTTTATTGGGGAAGTTTAGTATAGTAAAGGTTTAGCTTTATACGATATTGCGAAGACTTATCAAAGCCAACAGCTACTGTTCTTCCGTCAATTTGTGGGGTAGCGCCTACCACGCCCGATAGGTCGGGTGCTACAGGGCCTATAAAGGTGCCCAGGTCGGTTGTTACGCCGCGTAGCAGATCCTGAATATACCCGGTGATAAGAAAATGATACTGTTGCGTGGGCGGATTATAAAAACCACCAAAAGCGGTCGCTCCGAATGCTCGGGGGTCGCCCTGCGCGGCATCTTGAATTAGTATGCGCTGGTTAGCCAGATCATACCGGTACATGGCTAATTTGGGCAACGGTGCAAAAGGTATGGTTGAGCCCGGGACCACCGTTATAACCAGCTCGGCACGGTTCACGGCTATATTAGCTCCGATTGTTTTTATAAGACTTTTAATATAAGGGAAACTTATTTTGCTTCGTAAGCCGGCAAGCCCCTGTAAATAAAATGTTTTTCGATTGGTGGTAGTATTGGCAAGCTCGGTTTGGACGGCAGTACTGTAAGTATGTTTAATTTCGGAAGCATGAAGGGTGCTTGGCAATGATATAACAGCTGTATCAATGGCTGTACCATCATAGTTTCTGAAATATATTTGTATGGCAGCAGCCGAATCTAAAGCAAACATAAATGTACCGCCCGGCCCGGCCTGATTTTTATCAAGCGTAACATACAGGCCCTTCACATTATTTTTAAATACCAGGTTTGAGCCCAGTTGTGTACTGCTTGCGTTATATAAAATATTATTTATAAAGCTGGTGTTAATCGGAATTCTTAACTGGGGTGGTACCAGTACAGGTGTATCGGGCCCCCCACCAACCGGGTTAACAATTTTTATAGAGTCGTTGGTCCTTGAAAAAAAGGTTTTTGTGCCTAGTATGGTTGAATTATTGTAGTTCCATCTCTTGTTGCTAAGGTATTTTGAGGTTGCAAACAAGCGTTCATTAAGCTGGTATACGTTTACCTTATATCTTGAAGCGATCGAATCACCGTAAAAATGGCTGGGCGAGTATCGCAATACCAATAAAGCAGAGTCGATAGTTATGGTTCCGGGCGGAATTACATAGGCGGCGCTTCCCGGTAAATTCAGGTCCATAGCTATATTAGCTTCGGATGTACCCAAAACAGGGTCTTTAAAATAAGACAATGCTGTATTTCCTAAACCGCTGGTTATAACGCTGTCTTCAGGTATAGTATTTACTATAATGGTCGAAGTATCGATGAGGTTACCGCTTAGTTGGGTTGATGTGTTCACGCCCAAGCCAATGGTATCCTGGTTTTTACAACTATTTAAAATAAAAAGACTTATCAACAGGGTTAATAAGTCTAATCTGAAAAATTTCATATATGATCTCAAAGCTTATACAACATTCGCCAATTCTTCGTTGGCAATTTCGTCGTAAAAATTGTAATAATTTTCGAAATCTGCAGTAGAATTGAATTCTAAAACCGATTTATGGCTGTTTTTAACATTATTTAACACATCCCCATCGATATTCTCACTGCCAAGCACAATTCCATCGCTGTAGTGAATAGCTCCTTCGTATAAAGCAGTATTAGTACCGGCTTTATACATATCAGTATGCTTTTCGGTCATATCGCCCATAACTGCTTTTTGTGCAAAATCGGCATTCATTTGTCCCTTAAAATCATTCTCATAAATTGAGTAAACAATTTTTGAGTTTTTAAAAGTAGGGTCGTCTTTATAAGTAGTTTTTAAATAAGCCGGAACCAATGCGCTCATCCAGCCGTGGCAGTGAATCACATCAGGCGCCCAACCTAATTTTTTTACTGTTTCTAATGCACCTTTGCAAAAGAAAATCATACGCTCATCGTTGTCAGCGTAAAATTTGCCGTCCTTATCCTCAAACACATGCTTGCGCTGAAAGTACTCTTCATTATCTAAAAAATACACCTGCATACGCGCCGCAGGGATAGATGCAACTTTTATGATCAGCGGATTATCATTGTCATTAATAATAATATTCATGCCCGATAGCCTGATCACTTCATGAAGGCGATTCCTACGCTCATTAATATTTCCAAAACGCGGCATCAGGATACGAATTTCGTAGCCCTTTTCCTGCATGGCCTGCGGAAGCTGACGTGTTATTTCAGAAATTTTTGAGAGTTCAAGGAAAGGCGACATTTCATGAGTTATAAACAAAAGCTTAGATTTACCCATCTCCAAATCAGAATTAAATTTATGTAAGAACCCAAAAAATTTGAGTTTGCAAATATAAGCATTATATATGAACTATCAATCAATTGTGCAAGTAGTTTTGGTTATTTTTAATGATTTGTGCAACTTCGCCCACTTTTTGTAAGCTATTATATTGAAAATATTTACCACAAAAGCAGAGTTACAGCAGCATTTGGCCCTATTAAGGGCCAATGGAGCCGTTATTGGGCTGGTGCCAACCATGGGTGCACTGCACCAGGGGCATTTATCATTAGTAGAGCAGGCACAGCAACAATGTAGTGTGGTAGTATGCAGCATTTTTGTAAACCCAACGCAGTTTAACGATCCAAAAGACCTCGAAATATACCCCCGGCCCATACAAGATGATATAAAAAAGCTGGAGCAAGCGGGCTGTGATATTTTGTTTAATCCCCCGGTTAGCGAAATGTATGCCGGGAATGAAAAATGGCATTTAGCAATAGGCGATCTGGAAGGTTTGCTGGAAGGAAAATTCAGGCCCGGGCACTACCAGGGGGTTACACAGGTAGTAAGCAAGCTGTTCAATATTGTTATGCCCGATGCCGCCTTTTTCGGACAAAAGGATTATCAGCAGTTTTTAGTGATCAGCAAAATGATAAACCTGCTGAATATGCCCGTTAAACTGGTAATGTGCCCCATTATGCGCGAGGCCGATGGCTTGGCAATGAGCTCAAGGAATATACACTTATCGGCCGAAGAAAGACGGCATGCACTGGTATTATCGAAAGCGCTTAACCAGGCTAAATATGATTTTGAACAAGGCGCCCCATTAAGCACTATCATACAAAGAGCGACAGAAATGATAAGCAACGAGCCAGATGTGAAACCGGCCTATTTTGAGCTGGCCGATGCCGGTACTTTACACCCCGCGAATCAAAACACTAAAAATATAGTTGCGCTGGTAGCCGCAACCGTTGGCAAAACAAGGTTGATAGATAATATGTTGTTTTAAAGATTAGTGATTGAAGATTAAAGATCGGTCCTAATAAATTGAACTCCAATATGTTTAACATAATAAAGTCAACTAATCTTCAATCTTTATTCTTTAATAACTAAAACTGTAACTTTGCACCATGATCATTGAGGTATTAAAATCAAAGCTTCACAGGGCAAGGGTTACCCAGGCCGAATTAAACTACGTAGGTAGTATTACCATTGATGAAGATTTGATGGACGCGGCAAACATTATTGCCAACGAGAAGGTGCAGATTGTAAATAATAATAACGGTGCCCGCTTTGAAACTTATGTAATAAAGGGTGAGCGCGGCAGCGGTACCATATGTTTAAATGGCGCTACGGCAAGGCTTGCGCAGGTGGGTGATGTGGTGATCATCATGTCATACGCCTACATGGAAATGGACGAAGCCCGCAACTACGAACCTATTTTAGTATTCCCCGATATTGATAATAAACTGATTAAATAGCTTTTTTTAAGTAATTTAATAGTTTTGAGCATGAAAGCAACCTTTACCCTGGCGCTAGTTTTTGTCCTGAGCGCTTGTTTCGCGCAAAAACAAAATGTTTATTTTTTTAAGAACGATGGTACCTCCGTGTCAAAAAAAGGCGATGCCGATTACTACCGGGTGGTACAGGAGCCAGACGCAGGGTCGGATTTATTTAATGTTTACGAGTATTACGTTAACGGCCAAAAAAAGCTGATCGGTAAATCATCAACCGTTTCGCCATTGTTATACCAGGGGCAGGTAGCCAGCTTTTTCCCGAACGGTAAAAGACAACAATTGGCAACCTATAAGGATGATAAACTAACCGGCTTGCTTTATGAATACTATCCCAGCGGTAAAATTTATTCGGTAAAAGATTACTCCCCCCAACCTGTAAACTACAAGGATAACAAATACCGCATAGTCACCTGCCTGGATTCGGCCGGAAAAGCGCTGGTTAATAATGGTGAAGGGTACTACGTGGGCTATGATAGCGCGTTTAAATATATAGCAGAAGAAGGCGCAATTAAAAATGGCTTACGTGACGGGGCTTGGAAAGGAAAGGATGCCACTGTTAAGGTTACCTATACCGAGCACTATGATAACGGGGCCTTACTGAGCGGTATCGCTATTGACGAGGCCGGTAATAAACATGAATATCAGCAACGTTTTGTTGCGGCTTATTATCGTAAAGGCCCTGTGGCTTTACATCAATTCCTGCAAAACTCGTTCAATTCCTTGCGGGACGATGTTGTATCAAACTTAAACGGTACCGCTTTTATCTCGTTCGTGATTATTCCTGGCGGAAAGGTAGACCATGTTGAGGTTGCAAATTCAGCTGACGAATCGGTAACTACCGATCTGAAACGGATTATCGGCATGTCGGCGAAAGGCTGGGAGCCTGCAGTAATATATGGCATCCCCGAAAAATGCGTTTATACCATGCCCTTTAGCTTAAAAACCAGGGGTAGTGTAGGCCTTTTTGAATAACAGTTAAATCAGATACGCGAGCGGTTTTGGGCTTATTGCCATGAGTTTTTTATTTCGCCGGATAAGCATTTAGCCCTAAAACCAGGTGCAGGCTTACATCTACATTGGTTTTTTTGCGCAGCTCATAAACCATTTTTATTCTAATGTCCGGTTCACGCACCAGGGGGTCTAAAAATTTCGAGTTGTCAATATCAAGGGTCATTGTGTTGCCAACACCGGGAGTTATATCTGTGCGTGACGCTACCAGCACCTCTTCCTTCTCGTTTTCTTTTGACAGGTAGATACTTACCGACTTCAGATCACCCAAATTAAAATCAGACGGTTCGGTTGATTGCAGCTTGGCCGAAATAATGGTTACCTCGCTTACCTTATCGGCATTGTTCCCTTTTTTTGAAAAGTTTTGATCAAAGCTGTTAGCCAAACTTACCGCCGCGTAGCTTTTGCCAACCTGCGAACTGGCGGGCACTACCAGCGTAGCCGTATATGGAAACGATGATTTGACGATAGATTCCATCATGCCGCAACTACTACATAATGCTAACAAAATGATCAAAGCAAAAGGAAAATGTTTTTTCATAATGGCTGATTGAAATGGTGTATAAATTTAATATTAATTATGGTAAATTGAATGAAAGTGTCGGTATTGCGTAAAGTTTAAAGATGTTCACAAACCTTGATATTGTTTTTTGAAAAAAGACAAGGAAGTAGCTGTATAAAATTCTATCTTTGCACCCCGACGCTGAGGTCGGGATTCTCGCTTTCAGCGCATAGAATTTAGTTTCTGGATCAATGCAAATGCACTAACCATCAGCTATCAACTTAAAAAAACTATGCCAAAAGACAACTCCATCAAATCCGTACTCATTATTGGTTCAGGCCCAATCATTATTGGCCAGGCTTGTGAATTTGATTATGCAGGCTCGCAAGCCGCGCTTTCATTAAAAGATGAAGGTATTTCGGTATCCATCATTAACAGTAACCCGGCTACCATCATGACGGATAACGTTATTGCCGACCATGTATACCTGTTGCCGCTTGAGCCCGAAAGTATTGAAAAGGTACTTCAGGAACAAAAAATTGATGCCGTATTACCTACTATGGGAGGCCAAACAGCGCTGAATCTTTGCATAGCCTGTGCCGAGCGTGGTATCTGGGAAAAATACGGGGTAAAAATAGTTGGTGTTGACTTAGACGCTATCGAAAAAACAGAGAACCGTGAGGCTTTTCGCCAGCTGATGGTTGATATTGGCGTAGGTGTTGCCAAATCAAAAATTGCCAACTCGTTTCTTGAAGGCAAAGAGGCTGCACAAGAGATCGGTTTCCCACTGGTAATACGCCCAAGCTATACCCTGGGGGGTAAAGGCGCAGGCTTTGTACATAAAAAAGAAGATTTTGACGCTGCCCTGAGCCGCGGTCTGCAGGCATCGCCAACCCACGAGGTTTTGGTGGAGCAGGCTGTTTTGGGCTGGAAAGAATACGAGCTGGAGCTGCTGCGTGATAATAACGATAACGTGATCATCATCTGCTCTATCGAAAACTTTGACCCGATGGGTATTCATACCGGCGACTCGATAACCGTGGCCCCGGCTATGACCCTCAGCGACCGCTGTTATCAGGAAATGCGTAACCAGGCCATAAAAATGATGCGTGCCATCGGTAATTTTGCAGGGGGCTGTAACGTACAGTTCTCGGTTAACCCGGCCGACGAAGCAATTATAGCTATCGAAATTAACCCGCGTGTTTCACGTTCATCGGCACTGGCATCAAAAGCTACCGGTTACCCGATCGCTAAGATCGCAGCGAAACTGGCTATTGGTTATAATTTGGACGAAATTGAAAACCAGATCACCAAAACCACTTCGGCTTATTTTGAGCCAACGCTTGATTATGTGATCGTAAAAATACCACGCTGGAACTTTGATAAATTTAAAGGCGCCAACCGCGAGCTGGGCCTGCAAATGAAATCGGTAGGTGAAGTAATGGGCATTGGCCGCAGCTTTATTGAAGCGTTGCAAAAAGCCTGTCAGAGTTTAGAGATAGGCCGTGCCGGTTTAGGTGCCGATGGTAAACAAAGCCGTAACCTGGACGAGATCATGCAAAGCCTGGAGCATCCAAGCTGGGACAGATTGTTCCATATTTACGACGCCATGAGCTTAGGCGTGCCTATTGAATCTATACGTAAAGCTACTAAAATAGATCGCTGGTTCCTGAACCAGATACAGGATATTGTAAACCTGGAAACAGAGCTGCGCCGCTACTCGGTAGGTAATATACCCGAAGACTTTTTGTATACACTGAAACAAAAAGGATTTTCGGACGCGCAGATCGCGTACATCCTGCATAATAACACTACCGAAGAGGATGTATACCAGCGCCGCAAGGAGTTAGGCATTAAGCGTGTTTACAAAATGGTTGATACCTGCGCCGCGGAGTTCCCTGCCAAAACGCCCTACTACTATTCAACTTACGAGGGCGAGAACGAATCGATCTCATCTGATAAGAAAAAAATAGTTGTATTAGGCTCGGGCCCTAACCGTATAGGCCAGGGTATTGAGTTTGATTACAGCTGTGTTCACGGCCTGCTTGCCGCTAAAGAAGCCGGCTACGAAGCCATTATGGTTAACTGTAACCCCGAAACGGTATCGACCGACTTTAACATGGCCGATAAACTATACTTTGAGCCGGTTTTCTGGGAGCATGTGCGCGAGATCATAGAACTTGAAAAACCCGAGGGAGTAATTGTTCAGCTGGGCGGGCAAACCGCTTTGAAGATGGCCGAGAAAATGCACGAGCATGGCATCAAGATCATCGGTACTTCATTTAACGATATGGATATTGCCGAAGATCGTGGCCGTTTCTCTGACCTGTTGAAAGATCTGGACATCCCTTATCCAAAATATGGCGTAGCCGAAAGCGCGGAAGAGGCGCTGGAAGTTGCTCACCATGTTGGCTACCCGGTATTGGTACGCCCAAGCTACGTGTTAGGCGGACAAGGCATGAGTATTGTGATAAATGATGAGGACCTGGAGAAAGCCGTTGTTGGTTTATTGAAAAACTTACCGGGCAACCGTGTATTGATCGATCACTTCCTTGACCGTGCGTCTGAAGCGGAATCTGATTCTATCAGTGATGGCGAGGATGTACACATAGTTGGTTTAATGGAGCATATTGAGCCCGCTGGTATCCACTCCGGCGACTCGTTTGCGGTATTGCCACCGTTCGATCTGTCGGCAAACGTGATCAACAAAATGGAAGCCTATACTAAGAAGATTGCCCAGGCCCTGAATGTCCGCGGTTTGCTGAACATACAGTTCGCTATTAAAGACGATGAGGTTTATGTGATCGAGGCTAACCCGCGTGCTTCACGTACAGTGCCTTTCATCGCGAAAGCATATGACGTGCCTTATATTAATATTGCCGCCAAGATCATGCTGGGTGCTAATAAACTAAAGGATTTTAACATTGAGCGTAAGCTTAAAGGCTATGCCATAAAAGAACCGGTATTCTCGTTCGATAAGTTCCCTGAGGTTGAAAAACAACTGGGCCCTGAAATGAAATCAACCGGCGAGGCTATCCGTTTTATACCCGATCTGCAGGATCCATACTTCAGACACCTGTATAAAGAGAAATCAATGTATTTGAGTAAGTAACCCCCCGACCCCCTAAAGGGGGAGTAAAATGGGTTTATAATAAAAAGGCGATGTACACACATCGCCTTTTTATGTGATATCTAAATTGATGAATCTGCAAATCAACTCCCCCTTTAGGGGGTTGGGGGGGGTTACTCCACCATCAATCCCGTCACCTCAAATGTAAGCCTGCGTTTTGGGTCTGTTTTTACCTGGTGTTGTTTTTTACCGGTTACGGTATCGCCTGCAAAATGCTGCAGATCATCGGCAATAAATGTTTTTTGGGCCACACCTTCAGCAATTACCATATGGCCGGCCAAACTTGCCGGGGTGTTGATGCCGTAGTTTTTAAAGTGTGCGGCAATTACTTTACCCCCGCCCGCATCAATATCAAACCAGCCGCCTTTTTCTTTGGTTACCTTGATTACGCGGCCATGCACGGTTGTAGAGGTCCGTGTTTCTTTATTCATAAAGGCCTCTAATTTGGTGGCTTCAACCATGGCAACCTTACTTGGCTTAGTACCATATATAGTTCCATGCGGCAGCTGGGCCTGACTTTGCGGCAAAAACGGCACAGAAAAAATAACAGCAAATAACAAAAGGAGCGTTTTCATAGCGATAGTTTTTTCATAAGTACAACAAGCTGTTTTTACATTAGTTTTTAAAAATCAAACACTAAGCGTAACCATGTTGCGTTGTAGTCAGGCTATCACCACGTTAATTATGTTAATATTTGTTAAAAAAGCCATAATAGGCTGTCGCTTTAGATAAATAGCTATGAAATAAATTATATTTAAAAATTATTTTTGTAAACCATATATATAGCATAAACAATAGTTTGGTTTTAAAGCCGTAATAAACAACTATCTTTGCACCCGCGTTAAGCATAAGGCCGGGGGCAAAAATGGAAAGCGGGGCCGGACTAACAGAATTGTAATATTATTCAATACACATGAACAAATCGCTACAAGGCACTTTTTTAATTATATTCTTTATAGCTGTTATAGCATCAGTAACCGGATGTAAAAAAGCTCCCGATACCCCTTACTCGGTACCGGTAGTGGCAACCAATAATGTTTTAACCAATCTGACATCGACCTCGGTAAGCACCGGTGGCATCAGGTTAAACGTGGATAACATTGCTGCCAACGGCGTGTGTTACAGTACAACCAACCACACACCAACAATTGCCGATCCAAAAACTACAGACAGCATACAGGTTCGTTTTGTAAGTAAATTAACCGGGTTAACACCTAATACAACGTATTACTTAAGGGCTTATGTTACAGGTAGTACAGGTACCGGTTACGGCGATGTAATAAGTTTTACAACCAATGCTACTTCGGCTGTGCCGATTGGTACAGTGACTACCATTGCAGGCAGTGCCAGTAATTCGGGCTTTGCTGACGGAGCCGGAGCAAGCGTATTGTTTGACGGTCCGCAAAATATAGCTTATAATTCAAGCACGGGGTTGTTATATGTAAGTGACGTTTTCAATAATCTGATCAGAACAGTTACAACAACCGGCACCACAGCTACGCTATCCAACGCTACCATTGGTTATGCAAACGGCTCCCTTGCAACAGCAATGTTTTATGGCCCTAAAGGAATTTCATTTGACGCACAGGGCAATGCCTATGTGGCAGACCTGGGGAATAACGTTATCCGTAAAATAACCCCGGGCGGTACGGTAAGTACGTTTTCGGGCAATGCGTCTGCAGGTTATGTTGATGGCGCGGCCACAGTAGCCGAGTACTTTAACCCGCAAGGCACCGCGACCGATGCACAGGGGAATGTGTACGTGGCCGATCGTTCAAATAATTTGATCCGTAAAATTACACCTGCCGGCGTGGCAAGTGTTTTTGCGGGTGCTATCGCTGCTACAGGATACACCCAATCATCAGTATTTGGATATCTTGACGGCGACCCAAGTGTTGCATTGTTTAATTACCCTACGGCATTAACTGTTGACGCACAAGGCAATGTATACGTAGCCGATTTCAAAAATCAGGCTATCCGTAAAATAACCTCTACCGGTACGGTTTCTACCTATGCAGGTAATTTAAATTTCCCAACCCTGGTTGGAACACCAACAGGATTGGCGGTTGACTCGAAAGGCAATTTGTTTATAGCAGACAGTTCAGGACGTATACTGGAGATAACCGCGTCAAAAGTGTTGTATGTGCTGGCAGGTTCGGCAAATACAACCGGTTATGCTGACGGTGTTGGTGCTGCCGCTAAATTTAGCAGCCCAAGCAGTTTGACCATTGATGCGCAAGGAAACCTGTACGTGGCTGATTTTGGTAATAACGTGATCCGTAAAATTGTAGTGACGGTTCAATAGTAATTACCCGAACAGTAATTCAAACACTTCTTCAACAGCCGAAACGGTTATGATCTCGATGCTGTAGCGTGAAAGGTCCATGCGCTTTTTATCATGCGCGACCGATGGCATATTATATTTCGAAATAAATATGCGTTCAAAGCCCAGTTTCTGTGCCTCGGCTATACGCTGCTCTACCCTGTTAACCGCCCTTATCTCGCCTGATAAACCGATCTCGGCAGCGAAGCAGGTTTTAAAGGGGATTGGAATATTTTGGTAAGATGATATAATAGCGGCCGCCAATCCCAGGTCAATCGCAGGGTCTTCTACCTTTATACCACCGGTGATATTTAAGAAAACATCCTGCGCACCCAGCTTAAATCCGCAGCGCTTTTCTAACACCGCAAGCAGCATGCTCATTCGTTTGCCGTCAAAGCCATTTGCGTTACGCTGAGGCGTACCGTAAGCCGATGTGCTCACCAATGCCTGGGTTTCTATCAGCATAGGTCTCATCCCTTCTAAAGTGGCCGATATAGTGATGCCGCTCAAAGGTTCATCGCGTTGCGAAAGCAATATCTCTGATGGGTTTGATACCTCGCGCAAACCTTCGCCCAGCATTTCATAAATGCCCAGCTCGGATGCTGAACCGAACCGGTTTTTAACCGTGCGTAAAATGCGGTAAACATGATGCCTGTCGCCCTCAAACTGTAAAACGGTATCAACCATGTGCTCCAGTATTTTGGGGCCGGCAATCATTCCATCTTTGGTGATATGGCCGATCAGGAATACCGGGGTAGCGCTCTCCTTCGCAAAACGAAGCAATTCGGCCGTACACTCCCGCACCTGCGATACACTGCCCGGCGTAGATTCTATGTGTGATGAGTGCAAAGTTTGTATAGAATCCACCACTACCAGGTCGGGCTCCAATTCTTCAATCTGCTTAAATATGTTTTGGGTAGATGTTTCGGTGAGAATGTAACAGCCATTATTAATTTCGGATTTTTCACCATCGTTTGTTTTTTCAAGGTGTTCAAGAGGGCTACGCCGTTTCGGATGTTCGATTTCGGATTTATTTTGACTGTCAACTGTCAACGGTTTACTGCCAACTTCTGTGAGACGCTCCGCCCGCATCTTGATCTGCTTCTCACTTTCCTCGCCCGATATATAAAGTACTTTCAAATTTGGCATATTCAATGCCAGCTGCAGCATCAGGGTTGATTTACCGATGCCCGGCTCACCGCCTATCAGCACTAATGATCCTGCTACAATGCCACCACCTAAAACGCGGTTAAACTCTTTGTCTGATGTGATCAGGCGGTCCTCTTCGGTAAAAGTGATATCGGCAACCTCAACGGGTTTGTTGGCGCGCTGCTGGGTGGTGCTGCTTACTTTCCAGGTGGGGACGGATTTATTGTCCTTTTCAATCACCTCTTCAACAAAAGTGTTCCATTGCTGACACGAAGGGCATTTACCCAGCCACTTGGCCGATTCGAAGCCGCAGCTTTGGCAAAAATAAGCGATTTTGGTTTTGGCCATGTTAAGATATGCAGATATGTATATGTGCAAATGTGCGGATTTGTTTGGAGATAGCAAAGTATTTTGCTAAGTAATTTAGTAAAATACTTTGCCTAATAATTCTTGTCATTTCGAACGATAGAGAGAAATCTTATACGTCGCGCTAATAATCGCTTATATAAGATTTCTCTTTCGCGCCAACGCTATACCTATCCGGCTCTATCGAAATGACAAGATGATAAATTTGTGGTATATTAGTGTAATGGAAGCTCATCGCAAAATAAATTTAGAATGGATACCCAATGCGTATGCTGAGGATAAAGAAAGCGTGCCGAAGGAGACGATTGTATCAAAGCCTGTTGCTCCAATTGTAAAGTCAACCGGTTTATATCCAGTCAAAAAGAAGCTAAAAATTAAATAAGATTGTCATCCTGAGCATAGCGAAGGATCTTATACACTTTGCATCCCGATTACTGATAGCTTTGAGAAGATTTTTCGCTATGCTCAAAATGACAAATGTGCATAAAACAAATGTGCAGATGCTACTAAAAACATCTGCACATTCGGTCCCGAACCTTCGGGATACATTTGCAAATCTGTTATAACTTAATCTCTTCGTCTTTTGAGGAGAAGAAATGGAACTCGGTAATTTGGTAAGCCGGGTTGCTTTTAACTTTTATCCACTGGCCGTATTTAAAGAACCATTTCATTTGGCGGGTTATAAAGCCCTGGCGTATGTAAGCCTCAATGTAGGGGTGTATGCAAAGGGTAATGCCTTTTTCGTTTTGTTCGGTTAAAACGTAGTTAAAGTTGTTTTCAATATCGTCCAGCAGTAATATGGTTGGGCGTATGGTGCCGGTGCCGTGGCAGGCCGGGCAAACCTCGCTGGTAACAATGTTCATTTCTGGCCTTACGCGCTGGCGGGTAATTTGTACCAGCCCAAACTTGCTTGGCGGCAAAATGGTATGCTTTGCACGATCCAACGACATTTCGGTACGCAGGTAATCGAACAGGTCTTTGCGGTTGGTAGGTTTGTGCATATCGATAAAATCGATCACCACAATACCGCCCATATCGCGCAGGCGCAACTGGCGTGCAATTTCTTTAGCAGCCTCTTTGTTAACCTGGAAAGCGTTCTCTTCCTGGTTTTCTTTATTAGCTGTGCGGTTACCGCTGTTCACATCAATAACGTGCAGCGCTTCGGTATGTTCAATAACCAGGTAAGCACCGCCTGCTAGGTTTACCGTTTTGCCGAAGGCGCCTTTTATTTGCTTATCAACACCAAAGTGCTCAAACAGCGGTTCTTTGTGTTTGTGCAGCTTTACAATGCTTTCCAGATCAGGCGAAATATCATGAACGTATTGCTTAACCTCTTCATACAGGCCGGCATCGTTTAGATAGATGTTCTGAAAATCGGGGTTTAATATGTCCCTCAGGATGGTCGAGGTACGGCCAATTTCACCTAAAACCTTTTTACCCGGCTCAACCGATGGCAGGCGGGTAATGAACTGCTCCCATTTCGAGATCAGGTCGAGCAAATCCTTTTGCATCTCGGCCACACCCTTCCCTTCGGAAACGGTACGGATAATAACACCGAAATTTTTTGGCTTTATACTTTCTACGATCTTACGCAGGCGGTTACGCTCTGTGTTGCTCTTTATCTTTTTTGATATAGAGATCACCTCAGAGAAGGGTACTAATACTACGTACCTGCCGGCTATCGAGATATCTGAACTTAAGCGCGGGCCTTTTGTAGATATAGGCTCTTTTGCTATCTGTACAGGAATAAGCTGATTCTTGGTTAATATTTCAGAGACCTTTCCGCCTTTGTTAATATCGCCCTCGAGCTTAAAATTATCTAACAGTTTCGACTGGTATCCACCACTACGCACTTGCTTGGTTAATTTCAGCAGGCTTTGCACCTGCGGACCAAGATCAAGATAATGCAAAAATGCATCCTTCTCATAACCTACATCAACAAAAGCGGCATTTAAACCGGGCATTATTTTTTTAATACGGCCCAGATAAAGATCGCCAACAGTATAATTGTTACTTATCTGTTCTTTGTGTAGTTCTACAAGTTGTTTATCCTGTAATAATGCAATGGTAGCCCCGTTGGGGGATGAATCGATAATTAATTCTTTTATCAACTGCTACTCCATTTCTTAAACGGAAGCCCGGCAATAGTTGCCAGGTTGCCGCATATTAAAATAATAGGGTAAAAACAATAATGTATGCGCAATTGCGCGCCATAAAATCAGGCAAAAATAAGCTGCTAAACAGCTTGCTTATTTTTTCTTGTGCCTGTTTTTTCTTAAACGTTTTTTACGTTTATGAGTGGCCATTTTGTGTCTTTTACGTTTTTTACCGCTTGGCATAATAATAATTTTTTAAATGTTTAATTTTTTAATTCCTTAATATATTGATCAATGCGCTGACCGAAAACCGGGTCGGGCATTATTTCTTTGCATTTTTGATAAGCTGCAATCGCTTCTGCTTTTTGCCCTAACTGCTTATACGTTTCGGCCAGGTAAAAGTATGGCTCGAACGCCGGCTTATGCGCAATAATGGTTTTAAAACGCTGTACAGCCTTATCGTACTGGCCCGATTTCATGGAGAACAAACCTAAATTAAGGTTTGCGCTTTCATTGTTTGGGTCTTGCTTAACTACTTCAAGCAATAAGGCAATTCCCTGCATAGGGCTTGCCGCGCCATTTACGTAAGCAACACCTAATCCTGTTTTTCCGTCTAAACTTTCAGGCTTAAGTTTTAACACCCCTTGAAATGCCTCAACTGCATTTGCCAGATAGGTTGGCATAACTGTTGTATCCTGGGTAAGCTTAAAGGCATCATTAAAGCGGTTTCCGGCATTTAACCAATCGCTTAGCTGATTATCCTTGCGGGCAGCTTCCAGGTAATAGAATGCAGCCGGTGCAGGTTGATTAACATCGTCCCAATGGCTGGCTAACTGTTTTTCAAGCTTCAGCTTGTCGGCATCGCTGGTGGCATTTTTTAACTGGCCTTCCAGGTCATTGATCTTTGCCGATAAAGCCGGGCCAATGGCTGCTTTTGCCGGTTCAGATACCATTTCGACGGTCGCTGTTGCAGCTGGGCGCGGAGTTGCTGTGGCAGCCGGGGCGGCCTTGGCGTTGTCGTGCGTTTCGCTGGCTTTTATTAAACCCTTAACGGGTAACGAATACAAATAGCCCATGATAGCTACTACAGCTACTACTACAACTATTTGTTTCTTATTCATCGCTGCTTATTTTGCTTTAGCTGTTTTATTGCCGGTTTTAACTTTCTCAACAAAAGTTTTAGCTGGTTTAAAGCTTGGCACAAAGTGCTCAGGGATGATGATAGCAGTATTTTTTGAAATATTACGCGCTGTTTTTTTGGCTCTTTTCTTTACTACGAAACTACCAAATCCTCTCACATAAACATTTTCGCCGCCAACCATCGAGTTTTTAACTACCTTAAAAAACGCCTCAACGGTTTCTTGTACATCAATCTTTTCAATTCCTGTTTTTGATGAGATTTCAGTTATAATTTCTGCTTTAGTCATATCCGATTTTCCTTTAATTAAAATATAATTACTTAACTGTTTTGGGGTTGCAAAAGTATTGCTTTATTACTAAAGCACGAAATAATTAGCGCATTTTTTTTCGATAGAGCGAAAAGTACTATATAATTACTACATAATCTTTACAAATGCCATTCAATTAAGCAGTTAATCGCATATTTTTGCCAGTCATGAATTTCTCTGACGAGCTGGTAAAATGGTACAATTACAACAAACGCGACCTGCCCTGGCGACACACCAAAAACGCGTATATTATATGGCTCTCGGAAGTTATTTTACAACAAACCCGCGTTGAGCAGGGCTTGCCTTATTTTTATCGTTTTGTCGAAAAATATCCGGATGTGAGCAGCTTTGCCGCAGCCGGCGAAGACGACATATTAAAGCTATGGCAGGGATTGGGATACTACTCGCGCGGCCGTAACATGCTTAAAACCGCCCGCATGGTGCAAGAGCAATACAACGGCCGCTTTCCGGATACTTACGATGAACTGATCAAACTAAAAGGTATTGGCGAATATACGGCCGCTGCTATCTCCTCTTTTTCAAGCAACGAAGCCAGGGCCGTTGTTGATGGCAATGTGTACCGTGTGCTGGCGCGATACCTGGGCATTAGCGAGCCTATAAATAGTACCAAAGGGAAAAAAATATTCCAGGAGATAGCAAACGATTTTCTTAATAAGAAAAACCCCGCCTTACATAACCAGGCCGTGATGGAGTTTGGGGCGATGCTTTGCAAACCTAAAAATCCGGCTTGCGGCATTTGTCCAGTTAATACCACGTGTTATGCTTTTATACACAATGCTACTACGGCATTACCCGTAAAGCTAAATAAGCTCAAAATAAAGGAGCGGTTTTTTAACTACTTTTTATTTACCGATGGCGTTAGTCTGTTAATGAATAAAAGGGATGAGCGCGATATTTGGGCCAATATGTATGATTTGCCGCTGATAGAAACCGATTGCTTATTGCCGCTTAATGAACTCATAGCCCTGCCCGAAACCATTGAGTTTTTTGGAAACGATATACAAATAACCGAAAGCTTGTCCGCAAAAAAACATGTGCTTACCCATCAGCATTTACACGTGCGTTTCATCACCTTAAAGCAAGCGCCTGTAAAAATGAAACCCAATTGGGCTTTCATAAAAGTAGAAAAACTACAGAACTTGGCACTTCCGAAAGTAATTTTTATATTTTTAGATAATTTTTTAAATTAGAAATAAATTTTATACTTTTAACCCCATACATTTATAACATGTCTGGAATTAATAAGGTTATACTGGTAGGCCACTTAGGCAAAGACCCCGAAATACGCCAGTTAGAGGGAGGAGTATCTGTAGCCAGCTTTCCGCTCGCTACCTCAGAAACATTTAACAAGGATGGTAAAAAGGTTGAACAAACCGAATGGCACAACATAGTGTTATGGCGCAGCCTGGCCGATGTAGCTGCCAAATTTTTACAAAAGGGCAAGCTGGTTTATATTGAAGGCAAGCTGCGCACCCGATCATTCGAAGATAAAGAGGGCGTAAAAAAATATACTACCGAGGTAGTGGCCGAAAACTTTACCATGCTGGGCCGCAAAACCGATTTTGATGGCGAGGCTGCCCCCCGCCAGGGAGTTAAAGATGACGGCGGCAATCTTGATAGTGCAGATGATTTTGCTTTTTAACCAACTATAGATCTGAATTAAAAAGCCCTGCTGAGCAATCAGCAGGGCTTTATTGTTTTATAAAGCTTATCTGCCGCCTGGCGGGCAATGATCTTTTAAATATTGCGTAAACAAAGTATGCAAATGCGCTGCCGTACCGGCCCCTTCGGATATGGCGTGGGTACGGTTAGGGTACAACATCAGCTGAAACTGCTTGTTATTTTTAACCAATTCGTTAATTAACAGCTCGGCATTTTTGTAATGTACGTTATCGTCGCCGGTGCCATGTATGTATAACAGGTTACCGCGTAAGTTTTTAGCATAAGTAACCGGCGAGCCTTTTATAAAGTACGAGCGCCCCTCGTCATCAATAGGTACGCCCATGTAACGCTCCTGGTAAATGTTATCATAAGTTAGCTGGTAATCAACCGCGGCTACCGCGATACCGGTTTTATAAATATCCGGGTATTGGAACATCAAATTCAGGGTTGATGACCCGCCGCCGCTCCAGCCATGAACCGCTACGCGCGATGAATCGACAAAAGGCCATTTTAAAATTTCTTTAGCAGCCATAGCCTGGTCGCGGATATTGATAATGCCGATATTCTTGTATATCGCTTTGCGCCATGCCGCCCCTTTTGGTGCCGGCGATCCGCGGTTATCAACCGAAACATAAATATAACCATCGTTAGCCATGCTGCCCACATATAAATTATTGCGCCCAATGCCATACGTATCGGTCACGGTTTGTGAAGCAGGTTCGCCATAAACATAAAACACCACCGGGTATTTTTTTGCAGGATCAAAATTGGTTGGCTTCACCATCCAGCCATCCATATCAATGCCATCCACCGTTTTTATCTTGAAAAACTCCACCTTGTTTTTTGCTTCGGTGTTTAGTTTTATAACTGCACCACTCATGTGTTTATGATCGGGTAGACTGATGGTCTCATTTTGCGTAGGGGTGTAACTGTTTGAAAAACTGTGCAGCGCTATTTTACCATTAGGCGATATCTGGTAACCATTGGTCCCTGTTTCATCAGCCGGTGTAATACGCTCGGCTTTGGCATTACCGCTTAGTTTAATACGATACAGGTATTTTTGTGTGGCATTATCGGGTGAAGCTATGAAATAGATATAACCGCCGGCCTCATCTACCTGGCTCAGGCTTATTACATCATAATCGCCTTTGGTAAGTAAAGTTTGCTTTCCGTCGGTATCAATTTTGTAAATATGGCGCCAGCCGTCTTTTTCGCTCAGCCATATAAATGCTTTGCCATTATTTATCCATTGCCAGCCTATGGCGCTGCCATGTACATCAACCCAGGCTTTGTCTGTTTCTTCGTTAACTACGTGCGCTGTTCCGTTAGATATATTGGCGATAAATATGCGGCTTTGGTTTTGCGCACGGTTAAGCTGCTGTAAAATAATTTCGTTCGGGCTCTTGGTCCACTCCATGCGTGGGATATAGTGTTGTACCGCGTCGCCGGGCACATCTATCCAGGTGGTTTTTGCGGTGATTACATCAACTACACCTACTTTGCACGAACTGGGGTCCTCACCCGCGACAGGATATTCAACCGGTACTACAAACGGGTATATCGAGTCGGTGGTGTTCAGCATCAGGTAGTTCTTTATTTTGCGGGCATCAATTTGCCAGTAAGCAATATGCCTGCTATCCGGCGACCAGCGAAAACCATCCAGGCAACCAAACTCTTCCTCATAGGCCCAGTCGAAAGTGCCGTTTATTAAACGGTTGCTGCCATCGGTAGTTAAAGGAGTGATCGCGCCGCTTTTCAGATCCTCCACATAAATATTATGCAGGCTCACATAGGCAGCCCTGGTACCATCGGGCGATAGTTTGGCAAACATAAGCGACGATACCGGTTTGTCTTTACCTAATTGTTTCAGGGTTTTAGTTTCGGTATCATACACCCAGTAATCGCCGCGCGAATCCTGGCGCCAAACCTTTTTAGTGTTGGTATTGATGAGTACTTTTTTACCATCATCGGTAATAGTGAACCGGCGTACGGTGATGGGCTCTTTTCCCGGAGGTGTAAGCATAGCCGTGGTTACCAGTACGGTTTTTTTAGAAGAGTCGCGCGTGTCCAGTTCAACAATTTCTCCGCCCCGCGCAGCGTAA
>DATJJI010000162.1:0-2388 GCA_035492275.1 Mucilaginibacter sp. | reverse complement strand
AATGCTGACGAGATTTATTTCGTCAACTCCGGCGAAGTTACCCGCGCCGGTTCACTGAACGATGCGATGGATATGCTGTTAAAAGGTAAGCGTGTTAGTTAATAGAAAGTGCCGATCTCTGAATTGGTAAGGTGCTTAGGTAAGGTAACGGTAAACTTGGAGCCAATATTTGGCGACGACTGTACTTGAATAGTGCCGTTGTGTTTCTCAATAATACCAAATACGATCGATAAGCCCAGACCTGTACCTTCACCCACGTTTTTTGTGGTAAAGAAGGGTTCAAATATGCGCTGCCTAACCTCGTTTGACATACCTATACCCGTATCCATGATCTCGATAGTTATGTGGTCGGGGAAATCGTGTGTATAGATGGTAATACTCTCGTTATGATACTCCTTTTTTGCCTGAATAGCCTGAATGCTGTTATTAATCAGGTTAAGCAAGGCCTGGTTAATTTTGCCTGTGTAGCAATTAAGTGGCTCCAGGGTATTAAGTATGGGTTTAATTTCGATATAGTAAGGTATAGCGCTCCTGAGGATTACCAGCGTATTCAATATCGCAGTATTAATATTGGTAGGGGTAAGGGCCGGCTCATCAATACGGCTAAAAGTACGCAGGCTTTGTACAATCTCTGCTGTCCGGCTTGCACCGTCTTCAATACCGTTCAGTAACGTATGGATCTCTTCTTTCAGGAAATCAGAATCAATTTTTTGTTTAAAATTTTGGGCCTCTGTCAGTAACTCAGGACTATCGGGGTTATTGGCTGCAATTTCAAATTTTCCTAATAGCTCAATCAGTTCGTCCATATCCAGCCTTAGCGGGCTAACGTTGGCGCCCACAAAGTTGATGGGATTATTAATCTCATGCGCAACACCGGCAGTAAGCAACCCCAGGGATGCCATCTTTTCCGTCTCAACTAATTGTATCTGCGCCGATTTAAGGTTGTCAATGGTTACAGATAAATTCTGGTTGGTTTGAATCAGCTCCTGTGTGCGGTCTTTTACCTTGTTCTCCAGAAATATATTTTGTTCGGTTATTAAACGTTCATTTTCTTTGGCAATGGCTAATGCCGCCAACTGCGACTCCGTATTTTGCCGGCGATAGAAATTGATCTGATCTGCCAAAGCAACCGAAAATAAGATCAGTTCGATAAGAGCGCTATATACGGTAATATTTGCCGTAAAATAATTATAAGGCACCCAACCATAGTTAAGCGATATAGTAATAAGGATAGCGATCAGGAAAAGCCCCCAACCCATTATGAAGAATTTTGCCGGATTAAAGCCTTTGGTATACAAAATCGCAACCAGTAATATCAATGTCAGCGAAGTAATAAAGAGGGCAATTGTTATGAGGTTATAAGCAATGTGGGTAAAACCGTAAAGGGTCGCCAAAAAGGGCAGGGAATAAAGCACATATAAAAACTGATAAAATTTATAAAACAGCTTTTTAACGTTTTGCTTGAACCGCAAGAAGTTACCGGCAAACCATAGTAACGAATAGCCAAAGCAAATTCGGGTTAACGGCGTAATATAGTTAGTAAGCAATTTAAGATTGTCAGAAAATAAATTGTTGCCAAAACCAAGTTTCAAACCCTGGCTCAATCCTAAAAATACAATGTATATACTGTAGTACAGGTAGTTTTTATCACCCACAATGACAAAGAGCATCAGATTATATAGCGCCATTATGGCAAACATGCCCATTATACTCCCATTTATCAGGTTCTCAATTCCTCGTTGAGTAATGAATAGGTCGGCACTGTTTATCTGGATGGGAATTACCGTAGTGGCATCACTTTTTATCCTGGCAAACAGGGTGATCGATGAGTCTGGCGCTAATGGTGCATCAACCAGGGTAATACTTTGGGTGAGCAGGTTTGCGTTGTTTTCAGGATCTTTAGAAGATAAGTGTTTTAACCTGTGCAAAACATTTTTATTGCTGTCGATGGTAGTTTCGATGAAATAAACATCAAACTCATCAATAACACTTTTGCTGATGGTGATAGGCACGGTTGATTGCGTGCTTTCGTTTTTAATAGTAAACTTGAGCCAGGTTATCGGTTTGGTATATTCTAACCGCGGGAATTGCTCATTTAACCGGCGAAAATCATGGTTATTAATAATATCCCTGGCAATTATTTTATTATGCGGATCTGGTAATTCCAGAAAATAACGGTTGGTTAAATAGCGGCTTTCGTCGTCATGTATGACTAATGTGTCAGTTTTTTGAGCAAATGCGCTAATATTTTGTATCAGACAACATAAGATTAATAATATTTTCTTCATTTTTACAATAGCGGCCGCTACAGCAGCTTGTTAATAAAATAAAAATGCACAGAAATTTGAGGTTTTGCGCATCTTTTAAAACTAATTATAAAATTGGCTA
>DATJJI010000161.1:0-25548 GCA_035492275.1 Mucilaginibacter sp. | reverse complement strand
TATTTAGTTTTTGATTTAATGATTTATTGAATTATTGATTTGAGTTGATCGGGTATATTATTCACTAATTCACTCAATCAATCATTCACTAATTATTTACAGTACGATATAAATATCAGATTCTCTCATGATCAGGTAATCTTTACCCTCGATGGTAACTTCCTGACCGGCAAATTTTCCGTAAAGAACTTTATCACCAGCTTTAACTGATAAAGGTATCAGATTACCGGTTTGCTCAGCAAATCTGCCGGGGCCTACTGCTACAACTTTTCCGTGCTGTGGTTTTTCCTGCGCAGTTTCAGGAATATAAATACCTGAAGCGGTCTTTGTCTCGGCCGGTGCAGCTTCAATTACTACCCTGTCTCCGATAGGTTTAATGTTTAATGACATACTTATATTATTTTTTGGTTTTATAAAGTTTAATTGCTTGCCTTTGCACATCAATTATGCCAAGCAGGCAAATATTATACAATTGACAGCTATAACTGTTTTATTGTCAGATTTAGGTAAGGTACGGTTTTTCCCGCGTCGCAGTTTCTGTAACTGTAGTGTCATCATGACAGTACCTTTAAATATAAAAGGCTTTGCCCTAATAGAGCAAAGCCTTTTGTTTTGATCTTTTTTAAATCAACTTATTTTTTTGCCGGAGCCTGTAAAGGCGCGGTTGGGAACGTTGCAGGTGCAGGCGCATTAGCCGGAGCCTTTAATGATTTTTCAACCTGATCTTTATATTGTGAGTCGGCTTTTGAGGTACCGCCTTTTACCATAACATTAATAGCTAATGATAATACCATTACGGTAATAGCCAATACCCAGGTGCCTTTCTCTAAAAAATCGCCTGTTTTTTGCACGCCCATCAGTTGTGATGAACTTGAAAAATTTGATGACAAACCACCACCCTTAGGATTTTGTATCAATACAATAAGCCCTAAAAGCGCGCACACAATGATCACAATGATCGCTAATACTATATACATTTCTTTATATTAATTTATTTTGTTTTCTAACTGTTCAATTTGGCCTGCAAAGTAAAGGCTTTTTTCCGGGAATTTCAACATCAATTTTTTGTAGGTCAATATGGCCTTATTGTACAGCATTTGCTCGGTGTAAATTCGTGCTAACGTTTCGGTAACCAGTTCATCACGGTCTTCTGAACTTTGTTTGGCCTTATTTTCATTATCCAGTTTTATACCGCTGGGATGTTGTATTTGCGGTTCCTCTTTTATAAAACGCTCAATGATCTTTTCTTCTTTGGTTACGGGCGGTGTGGCTGCAACATTTTCAGCTGTTTTATCCAAATCATCTATTGATGTAAGGCTAACTATGTTTTCATAATATTGCTGCTGTAATTCATCAGCCACATCATTTTTTTTAGGCTGAGTGGCAGCGGCAGGTTTTACAGTGCTTACATAAGGCTGATAGGTGCCCGCGTGTTTTTTACGGGTTTTATCAAGCCACCACATAAAGCTGTAAGGCATTTTTTCATCATTATACCTTGACACATTATTATTGGCCGATGCGTTTTGAGGTATAACTTCTGTGGTATCGGTTGCTGTTGTATTTTGTTCGATAGCAGGCTCAAAAACAAAATAGCTGCTTTTATCATCCTTATTTTCCTGTTCGGCGGTAGTGTTGGTTTTATTAAGAATAGCGATCTGTTCAAGGCCTATATCCTCAATACTTACAATCTCATCATATATCTCGTCGTCAATATCCTGATGAAAATATTCCACCTTATCCTCGGCGGGCTCAACAGGCTCAGCGGTTTTTATTTCTGTTTTGGCTTGATACGCTTCGTATTCTTTATGATAGGGCTTTTCTTCTCCATCGGTGTCCGTTTCTAATATCAGCTCTTCTTTTTCCGATGTTCCTAATTCCGTCATCAACGGCGGAACTTCCGATATTTCATCCGTAACATGATCCTGCTCCGGACTATAATTTTCCTGACCGACAAAGGTATCATCCGCCTTATCAACCGCCGGTTCTTCTGTTGGATAGCTATTCGTTATATTATCATATTCTGTAAACGCTTCGCTTTCGGCAAATGTATTATAAGTCACATCCTCATCGTCTGCATCCTCTATAAGCACATCTTCGGTTTGAGGCTGGGCAAAGGTGTATGAAGTTTCCTGATCATCAGCCGGTGTTATAATTTCATCGTGGCCAATTGTTTCTAAAGCCGGAAAATCAAACGGCTCTGAAAATGCCGGCGGGGTAAAATAGGTTTGGTTTACCTCATTTAACCTGGCATCGCTGTATATTACCTGTTCATTTGTTACTACAGGTAAACTATCAGGAGCGGTGGCAAGTTTAAATAAGGTAAGCGGGTTATAATAAGCAGCCGCGTGTTTTAAGCTTTCTTTTTGGCCGTTATGCAGCAACAATGCCCGTAAAACCCCGCTTTGCGGATAAGCCGTTACCAGCGATTGCAGATCTGAATCATAGGCATGGGTATTATCAGCCGGGTTGGCTAATAACTTTTCTAAAAAATCATGCGCGGTATTGCCTGTTTGTTCGTTCACGAGGTTAAGCTATAAAATACTTACCAATTATTAAAGGCTTTATTACAAATATCGTCAACCAATTGCTTGGTTACGGTTTGTATCAGGCCCGTTTCCTGTGTAGAAATATCACCCGTATAATTTACATGCTCAGTAAACGTTTGTTCAAAATTAAGCTTTTTATCGGCATCATACAGAAATTTAACCCTAACAGTTATGGTCAAAGCTTCGGCATTGGCAATTGGCGGCGCGTTGGGGTTAGTGGCCTGGATAGATGTTGGCGCAAAATGATATTCGGTTATGGCTCCGGTCATGTTAGCATCGACCTTATTGGCATTACTCTCACTATTAATAATACTTAAACGGGTAGTTGATCGTATCCTGCTTTTTAAAGCTTCGGTAAAGGTTTGGCTTAAGGTAGGCACTACCAATGCGGCATCGTTCTCAAAAAAGCCTATATATATGGTACGCATTCCATCAGGTATAGCCTGACTATTTAATTTATAAGAGCATCCGGGCGAAACAAAAATAAACGCACTCAACACAATAATAGATCCCAATAATCTTTTCATTTACCTTATAAGTTTAGCTCTTTTATTTTCCTGTATAATGTTCTTTCGGATATACCCAATTCGTTAGCAGCCAGTTTACGTTTGCCTTTATGCTTTTTTAAGGCTTTACGTATCAGGTCCGATTCTTTATCAATCAGCGACAACGACTCTTCAACCTCTTCGGCAGCATGGGTAATGTTATAACCGTCGGTATTATTAACGGGTTGTTGTATGGTAAATTGTTGGTCGGGATTGCCGGGCAGTTCAATATCGCGATAAAGCTGATTCAGCGCCTGCGAGTTATTGGCAAAGTTCGGTGTAACCCCGCCATGCTCAATCATATCGGCCACCAGCTTTTTAAGCTCAACCATATCGCGCTTCATATCAAACAACACCTTGTACAAAATATCGCGCTCCGAAAAATCTTCTTTTTGTTGATTATCTATCCGCATAGGCAGGTTTTTGCCGTTTTCCTGCGGGATATACGTAAGCAGGGTTTGCGCGGTAATAACGTGCTCGCGCTCTAAAACGGCCAGTTGCTCGGCCATGTTTTTTAACTGGCGCACATTACCCGGCCATGAATAGTTGATCAGTACCTGCTGCGCTTCTTCATCTAATTGAATAGGTGGCGTGCGGTATTTATCCGTAAAATCTGAAGTGAATTTGCGAAACAATAAATATATATCTTCTTTCCTGTCGCGTAGTGGTGGTATACGCAACGGCACGGTGTTTAAACGATAGTACAGATCTTCCCTGAACTTACCATTCTTTACCGCGTCATACACATCAACATTGGTAGCGGCAATAACCCGCACATTGGTTTTTTCAACCTTTGATGAACCAACCCTGATGTACTGGCCTGACTCCAACACCCGCAGCAAACGCGCCTGGGTACCTAAAGGCATTTCGGCTATTTCATCTAAAAATATGGTACCGCCGTTCACAGTTTCAAAGTATCCTTTGCGTTCGCCAACAGCACCGGTGTACGAGCCTTTTTCGTGACCAAATAATTCCGAATCAATAGTGCCCTCGGGTATAGCACCACAGTTAACCGCGATGAACGGACCATGTTTACGCGGGCTCATCTGGTGAATAATTTGCGAAAAAACCTCTTTACCACTACCGCTCTCGCCTGTTATTAAAACAGAAATATCGGTAGGTGCAACCTGGTTGGCAATATTTATAGCACGGTTAAGCAAAGGCGAATTGCCGATGATACCAAACCGTTGTTTTATTTCTTGTATTTCCATTATGTTAGTGAGTGGTTGGATTAGTGAGTTGTTGATTAGGTTTGCCTAAATAACTATTCACTTAATCAACCTAATAAACTAATCAACAATTCTCCCCATCAACGTTGCCGTTGTGCATCGCTCGGCAAGCACGTTTACGTACATACCAGGTTTATACCTTTCATCAACCGGAAAAACAACCATGGCATTCTGATCACTGCGGCCGGCATAGTCGTTTTTTGATTTTTTTGAAAAACCTTCTATCAGCACCTTTTGCACCTTGCCAATTTGTGCCTGTAAGCGTATGTGGCTATGCTGCTGCTGCAAAGCAACAATTTCTGTTAACCTTGCCGCTTTAACCGGCTCAGGGATATCATCCGCGTAGCGTTTGGCGGCCAATGTTCCCGGGCGTTCAGAGTACATGAACATGTAGGCAAAATCGTATTTTACATACTCCATCATGCTCACGGTTTCTTTGTGCTCTTCTTCGGTTTCTGTGCAAAAGCCAGTTATTACGTCGGTTGATATAGCGCACTCCGGTATGATCCTGTGTATAGCATCTACCCTGTTAATGTACCAGTCACGATCATAAGTACGGTTCATCAGCTCCAACACACGGCTGTTGCCTGATTGTACAGGTAGGTGAATATAGTTGCAAATATTATCGTATTTGGCAATGGTATGTAAAACATCGTCGGTAATATCTTTGGGGTGCGAGGTCGAAAAGCGTACGCGCAGGTCAGGATTAATCAGGGCAACCATTTCAAGCAGATTAGCGAAGGTGACAACAGCCCCCTCTAAATCTCCCCCGGAAGGAGAGACTTTCCCATCGCTTACGTCCTTTCCTGTAATAAGTGATTTATCTCTGTCCGGAAGATTTTGTAACTTCTCTTTAATATTTTGTACAATCTGGTTAGGATTTTTTACTACCTCATCATTCTCGAATCTAATTACTTCAAATCCATAATGATTAAGAATTTCTGTTCTGTTGTCATCAGCTTCTTTATTTAATTTATGATGATGACCATCGAGTTCAATTACCAGGCCTTTTTGCAAACACGCAAAATCAGCAATAAACTGACTTATGGCATGTTGACGTCTTATTTTATAACCTGTTTGCTCGTTTCTTAAAAATTGCCATAAAATATTTTCTGCCTCAGTAGGATTCTTTCTATGAGCAGAACTATTCTCCTTCAATTCTTTATAATAAACAGGGTCAGCCGTTTCCCGGTACGAAGATTGCTCATCAAAAGTCTCCCCTACCGGGGGAGATTTAGAGGGGGCTGTCCATTTATACGAATCCACATTCTGCCCCAACAAAGTTACCTCACGATAACCCTGGTTAAACAGATCGGTGCATTCGTTTACTATCGATACCGCATCCCTGCTGCGCTCGCGGCCACGGGTAAACGGCACTACGCAAAACGAGCACATGTTGTCGCAGCCCCGCATAATAGATACAAAGGCGTTAATGCCGTTGCTGTTTAACCGCACAGGGCTAATATCCGCATAAGTTTCCTCACGGGATAGCAGTACGTTCACTGCTTTCTGTCCGCCATCAACCTGGTCAATTAAATTGGGCAGATCGCGGTAAGCATCGGGGCCCACTACTACATCAACCAGTTTTTCTTCCTCTAAAAATTTTGATTTTAAACGCTCGGCCATACAGCCTAACACGCCAACCACCATACCGGGTTTTTTGCTTTTGGCAACCTTAAATTCTTTAAGGCGGTTGCGTACGCGCGTTTCGGCATTTTCACGGATGGAGCAGGTATTGATAAATATCACGTCGGCATTGGTATAATCGCCGGTAGTTTCAAATCCCTTTTCGGCCAATATGGAAGCAACGATCTCGCTATCCGAAAAATTCATGGCACAGCCATAGCTTTCAATATACAGCTTACGGCCATTATTCTTTCCCTCTGCAGCGGCTAATACTAAAGCCTCGCCCTGCCTGCTCTCGTCATGTGTTTTATCCGGAATAACCAAATCCATCATTATTGTAAAAATTTGAGCAGCAAAAATACATAAAATTTAAATACAAGGATGACAGATTGGCAGAATTAAAAGCAGGTTCTTAAAAATGATTTATTGATAGCATTTTTAAAGGAGGCTTCGGCGGAGCCCCTGTTTATAGCACGTACAATAGAAGCCTAACGACTCCGTAGGAGTCTCCTGATTAAGAGCCGGTAAGAATAAATACCTGGTAACAAAAACCGTATCTTGTTGTTGTACCTACTCAGCATCAAAAAATTAAATGACGCAAAACAATACGCCCGTTAAACGTTCTATACGCATATGGCCAATAGTGGTATTGGTTATTATTTTAATATTAGGCGGTACTGGCTGGTACCTTTACAATAATTATATAGCAGGCAATAAATGGAAACCATTGTTACAGGCCAAACTAAAAGAGCTGGTATTAAAATCGACCGATAGCTTATATCATATTGAATATTCTGATTTTGACCTGAACATTACCTCGGGCGATGCCACACTTACCGATTTTAAGCTGGTGCTCGATTCGGCGGTTTACCAAAAATTGGTGGCGCAAAAAAAAGCGCCCGATAACCTGTTTATCCTCAGCGTAAAAAAATTGACTATTGATAACGTAGGTGCCCGCAAAGCTTACCGTGAAAAGATATTAGATATCAAGGATATCTCGATAGATAAGCCAAACCTCACCATCATCAACAAACGCTATAGTTTTAATGATACCGTAAAGGTAGGCAAGCCTAAAACTCCTTATCAGCTTATTAAAAATATATTTAAGCAACTGCGGATAAATTCTATTTCACTGAAAGACATCAGCGTAAATTATGTGAATAAAAGCAACCCGGCAACCAAACAGACCGCGTTAAAGCATTTGGATATTAATATCTCCAATATAGTGATCGATTCGTTGTCGGCGTTGGACAGCACCAGATTTTATTATACCAAGGGCATTGAGGTAATACTGCACAATTACAAAATTGCCACGCCCGACAGCATGTATAAGGCCGAGCTGAAGCAGATTTATTTTTCGACCGCTAAGCGCGAGATCATACTGGACAAAGTTTCTTTTTTACCGCGTTATAACCGCACCGAATTTTACCGCAGATTAGGCACATCGGGCGATATATTCACCTTGAAGTTTAAAAAAATAGCTATCAGCAATATCGATCTGCAGCGTTTTCTGCGCGATCAAAAGCTGTATGCCGGGGCGATGGATATTTTTAACTCGAACGTACAGATATACAGCAATAATGCGTACCAGGGTAAAAAATCCATAAAAATTGGGAAGGACCCGCACCAAGCGCTGCAAAGGGTAGCATTGGATATGCGCTTGAAGCGATTGAACCTGGCCCATACGGATATTATTTATTCGGAAACCGATGCCACTACCGGGCAAACCGGCATCATCACCTTTAATAACACCAATGGCTTTTTTCAAAATGTGACTAATGATGCCGATGTTAAAAAGCGGAACCCGTTTATGACAGCACGCATCAACACGCACTTTATGGATGCCGCGCCCTTACAGGTAAACTTTAAGTTTAACCTGAATGCTAAAAACGGCGCGTTCAATTACTCCGGCACACTGGGTAAGCTTGATGGGCGCATACTCGACAAACTGGTTAAGCCACTGGCGATGGTGCATGTACAATCGGCCGATGTAGAAAAATTAAACTTTGATGTGGACGCCAATAATTACAACGGCAAGGGGCACCTGGAGTTCTACTACAAAAACCTGAATGTGCAACTACTTAAAAAGGTAGACGGGCAGGCCGAGCTGCAAACCCAGGGATTTATATCAAAAGTAGCTAACGCGCTCATCATTGAAAAAGACAATCCGGACAAAAAAGGCAATTTCAGGCCGGGCCCTATTGATCTGCAACGCGAGCCCACCACATCATTTTTTAGTTTTTTATATAAAGGCTTGCTGGATGGCTTAAAGCCCAGTGTTGGCTTTGATAAAAAAACCGAAGGCAAGGTGAATAAAGTAGTAACTAAAGTAAGTACCTTGGTTGATAAGTTTAACAAGTTTAAAGCTGACCGTAAAGAGCGTAAAGCCGAACGCCAGGCAAGGCGGCAGGCCCGGAAAGATTCGATAGCGAACAGCAAAAAGCAATAAATTAATAAAGAGTATGGCTGTCATGCTGTATGTAAAAAAATATGGCGTTAGGTTTATTAAAACACAAGAAGCATAAAGTAACGCTCATCATATTGATTGCGCTCACAGCAGTTGTACTTATCCTGGCATTTTTGGTTAATCAATATTGGTCGCCCATACTGTCAAAAAAACTGAAGAGCGTTGTTTTAACCAGTACCGACAGCCTCTATACGATCAATTTTTCTTCGGCCGAATTGCATGTGCTACAGGGCAAGATCATCCTTTACAATATCGATTTTAAGCCCGATACCGCGGTTTATAATCGCCGCAAAAAACAGCACCTCGCGCCTAACAATCTGGCCGACCTCCATGTAAAGCGATTGATACTGGCCAACATCCATCCTTTTAAATTATACTTTAAGCGCGTGCTGGATATTGGCCGCATTACGCTAAACTCGCCCGATGTACATTTAAGCTACCAGCTTAATCATTTAAAAGACACCGTAAACAAGGATCACCGCACGGCCTGGCAAAAAATATCAAAGAGCTTACACGCTATCCATGTAGGCGATATTTTTTTGAACGATGTTCATTTTAAATATGATGATTACTCGGGCAATAAGCTGGTTCTGTCTGAACTTAAAGAATTGAACGTGCAGGCTAATGATCTGCTGATCGATTCGGCTACGCAGACCGACCGCTCACGCATGCTCTATTGTAAGGACCTGGTGGCCGACCTGAATAATTACAAAGGCAAAACCGGCGATGGTTTATATACTTACGCCATAAAACGGTTAAAGCTATCCACCGGCACCCAGCAGCTGAATATAACCGGCTTCGACCTGCAACCCACACGCGATTTTTTTGCCAGGACCACTAATGGGCGTTATGCTGTACACCTCGATTCGATTCAGCTTAACCATTTTAATTTTTTATTGTACCACAAATACCGTTCGCTGTTTGCTTCGAGCCTGGTTATTAACCGGGGCAGTTTTGATATTTTTAATAACCCTAATGGTATCAAAACCAGGGAAAACAAATTAAAAAGCTTTCCGAATGTAGCCATACGTGCCATAAAATCGGACCTGAAAATTGATACCGTTTTGATAAGGCACGTAAACATCAGCTATAGTGAACACAATAAAAAGTCGGACAAAACCGGCACCATCAACTTTAATAATACCGGGGGGAAGGTATTAAATATTACTACTAATACCGCTGCACTGCAAAAAAACAACACTTGTACAGCCGAGATAAGCAGTTATTTTATGGATAAGGGTAAGCTAAGTACCTTTTTCACTTTTGATCTGACCGGCAAGGATGCCGCATATACCTACAAAGGCAGCGTTGGCCCTATGAACTTATCGGTAGTTAACCCGGCTACAATACCATTTGCCATGGTTAAAATTACATCGGGCACGCTTAAAAGCCTGAACTTTGATTTTAAGGCTAACAGTAAAACATCAAAAGGCAAGGTCACGCTTTTATATAATGATTTGGAGGTAAAAATTTTTAAGGCCGATACCGCTAATCAAAAGCTCAGGCAAAAATTGATAGCCACCCTGTTTGCCAACGTATTTATTCTAAAGCACAACAACCCCGATCAACCCGGCGAAATACCGCGCTCGTTTAACGTGACGTTTAACCGCCCTATGTATTTTCCATTCTTTAAAACCATTTGGCAAAGTTTATTGGCAGGTATTAAACCCGGCGTGGGTTACGATATAAAAACACAAAAAGCCGCCACGGCGCGCATGGCGCAAAGCGATATCAACAAAAAGAACCGCAAAATTAAAAAGGCCATACGCCAGCAAAAACGCGCTGAACGCAAGGAGAAAAGGGCATTAAAAAAACAGCAAAAAGAACAGGAGAAAGCGGCGGAGGGAAATAACTAACTTTTAGGTTGTCATGCTGAGGAACGAAGCATCTTATCACCCTCGCTTAGCATCTTTAATAAGATGCTTCGCTATGCTCAGAATGACAATTAATCTTAATATACCTACTGCAGTAACAACTTCAAATTCACCCCGAAATTGGTGAATGAGGTATTGAATGCCTGCGAGGTAAACGGCTTGGTGAGGTTAGAGTCGTAGAACAGATTAAGCACAAAACGCTGACTGATACTATAATCTATAGAAGGACGGTAAGTAATGTTCTGCGCGCCTGATGATACCTGGGCGGCTACTACATCGGCCTGGTAAATCAATGTTTTATTATCGCGCAGGGCAAAATCAAGCCTGAACTTAATATCGTTTTTCAGGATAAAGTTTTGAAACAGCCCAAACGGGAACCTGAAATCTTTGGTTTGATAGCCCAGGCCAAAGGTTACCACATCTTCATTTTGCTGGGTAAGCTGGCTGTTCAGCAAGCTCAGGCTCAGTGACCGGGTTTTGCGGTACTCAAAACTGGTGGTCACATTATTTTTAAAGCGGATATCAATACCTAACAATGGCACAAACTGCTCCAGAATAGTGATCTGCGAGAACTGGTATAGCGGCAGGAAATCGTTATTCACATCTCTCGCGCTTGATGCACCATTGGTTTCCTGGTATTGCAGCAGCGTATTATAATTACTTACGATGTAGGATGACTGGTAGCCATTACGAATATCGAACGAATCAAAAAGATCCTGGAAGAAAGCCATGCGGCCCAGGCCTGAATAAGTTAATTGCCAATTAGGTACTGGCACATTAGGGAACTGGCTCAAACTGGCGCCCGACGCGTTTTTACCCTTATACGCCGCCAGAAATGCCGGTACCAATACGTTTTGCGAGTTAGGCCCATATCCATCGGCAAAGCCATTGGCCACACCGCTTGAGTTAGGATTGGTATGCCCCAGTCTTTGCGATATCACGCTCCGGTTATCCAAAAACTTCTGGAACGGTGCCGATGTGTTATTTACACCGCTTTCCTTTGAAAACGCTGTAGCCAACGAGAAATAAGATATGCTGTAACTGCCTGATGTTATTGGCGCAAGGTTCTCAAAATCATTGGCGGCAGGTAAAAATTTAAAGTTGGTTTGGTAGTTATGATCCTGTGTTTTAAATGCCGTTAACTGTATCCGCAGATCGCTGATAGGTTGCACATCGGCACGCAGATGCAGGTCGGTGCTTAGTGTTTTTACGTATAATTGATTTTGCAGCGTATCAGTCGATATCCACCCATGACTAATAGCCATATTACGAATATCGGCCTGGCTGCCCAGCAGGAAACCTATGCCCGGCGCATCATAATTTAAATCTTCACCAAATAAGTTAGAGTGCGGTAAATAGCCCGGTAAAAATGTACCCTCAGTACGGGTATATGAGCCGTTAATATTTTTAAAGCTGGTTAATATGCCTAACAATACTTTGGTAATTGTAGGCGCTTTATCGGTAGTGCCACGTTTTATAAAACCTATTTTATTATACAGGTTAGTTAAATTCAACGCCGGATCCAGCTGTATTTTTCGCGCGTTCTGTATACTGTTACCCACGTTAAAATCAGGATTGCCAATGGCAAACTCGGGAGCTGCCTGCCAGGTAAAGTTGGTGCTGTAATGCACCCCCAGCGCGGTCCAGTCCATGTATGGTATTTTATTTAACGGTACAATGTAATTGATGTTAAGGGTGTGATTGTAATTGGTAGTGCGGCCCAGCCTGCGGATGTTGCGCCACAAGGTATCTAACTTTAAACCGTCCAGCTTGCCGTAAGGTTCATCAACTACCGATAGGTTGGTGGCGTCAATATCAACCGATAATGATTTGGTCAGGTTCCAGCCAATACCATAAACCCGGGTTATATTAAAGTTTTTGTTATAGGTAACGGGTATAAAAACAGGGTTTTCCGGGTCGTTGTTTCGCAGTATATTTTCTGAATAAAAACGATCGAAATTGATACTGAAATTTAACCGCGTAGGCGCCAAACTAAAATTAATATCCCTTATCAGCGCCAGCATATTATTCTTGACTACTTTCTCAAAAGGCGTAGTGTACTTAGGTGGTTTGGCATAGTTATACCCTAACGATACGTGATAGGTTTTCTCGATATCGCTTTCGGTAGTAAAATCATGGTGAAAGTATTCAGTATAGGCATAGGTAGCCGTAAAGTTCTCAATGTCGTACACACGCACCGGCTTTTTGGCGTCCGTTCGGTCCTTATGCACATTGGTAAAGTTGATGCTTTTGCGCGAGGTATAATCTTCGGCAGCATTTTTTATCGAGTCGCGCTGCTGGCTTGACGTGGCCGAATTCAACGTTTGCTTTAGCAATATATCCGGCTGCGCCGGATCATATTCCGGTGTGTTTACCTGCTTAGAAACGTTGATGTACGTAGGTACCTTCACCCCGCTTTTTGCAGGCAGGAATTTACCCAGGTCCATCGTAGCCGATATATCGTATGACTGATTGTCGCTTAATGATCTGTCCTCCAGTTTCGAATCGAGCGCGCCAAAGCCAGCGGTACTTTTACTTCCGGATACGGTAACATCGGCAAAATCGGCCAGCTTAAAATTGGCACGTGCTACGGCAGCCCAGCCGCCTTTGTTGTTAAAGTCGGTCAAACGCAATTCATCAAACCAAACAATAGCCGATTTTGCCAGCCCATCATCCACTCCGGCCGGGAAATTATTTTTATACGGGTTACGCACACCCAGCATGATCGTTCGTAAACGGCTTAGATCGGGCACACCCATAATGGTGATCTTATTTTTACCATCGCTAAAGGTGAACGGCATATTCATAGGCCACGGCCGCCCCTGGTATTTGGCATTGTTACGCGCTAATTTGGCATTGGTTAATATGGTGAGGTCAATATCCAGCTCATTGTTTGTAGGCCATATACTGTTAGGGTTGGTAGTACCAGGTTGTGTAACCGATAGCGGTATCTCGTACTCGTAATAGCTATCCTGGTAATCGGCGCCTAAACGGATGAACGCGCTTATGTCATTATCTTTTAAAGTTGATTGATTAGCCTCGGCATGGATAAACATTTGCAGATGCTTATACTGGCGCAAGTCGTTATAAAAAGTTTTAAATGCCGCGCGCGAATAACCATCGGTAAGATTAGTTACATTTAATGACAGCGATTGCTCATTGAGTTGGGTATTACTTTGCAGGTTATTATAATCGCGCTGACGCTGTATGCCCGGCGGCACCACGTAAGGGATAGGTACGCGTTTACCATTCTCCTCAATATTTACGGTCTCAACGTTAATAACCGAATTGTCCAGCGGCGGGTTGTTCAGCAAGGGGTCGGCAATAACGTTCAACGGATTGTTTTCGGTATTGAATGCCCGCCAGTCGCCGCGCACTAGTTGCAGGGTTGCCATACGCAGTACGGCGGTATCGGCAAAATTGGTCATGAACATACGCATGTAGCGGATGGCCTTAAAATCCTGTATCCCGCCAACTGCCGATTGATAAGCCGTAATAGGAATGCGAAACTGGTACCAGGTAACCGCTTGTGTAGTACCGTCGGCCAGTTTTACCTGCGAGGTTACCTTATCGTTCACAAAGTTTTGGCCTATCACCAAATCCTTAGGGCGCATGGATACTTTGTACTGAAAATACTCATCGTCCTGACTCATGTTATTATCACGGTCAATATCCTCGCCATCAGGCAGCGAAGTATTGGCGGATGTTTGCAGGCCCAACAAGGCCTGCGATTGCTCGGCCGTTTTCGAGTTGCCCTCGTTGCCGTTATACTGGCTGTAACGCTGTAAAATACTTGCCCGCGACTGGTCCTGGTTTGGCCCTAAATAATATTGATAATCATCTGATGACGGGTCATTGAAAAACGCGGCAAAGGCCTGTGGCGTTAATTTAGATTTTAGTGCCTGTACAACACCGGCAAATTTAACCTGCTCGTCGGCATCGCTTAATCCATCCAAACCAACGTCTTGCAGCTGTCGGGAGGTAGGATTGTTATCAAAAGCATTCACCACAGGTTGTGTTTTTGGCACCCGACCCCAGGCGGTAGTATCGATCGTGCTCAGGTCGCCGTTAACCGGCAGGCCGTTCTCTAAGCTTTTACGGCCGTCTTTCAATACATCTTCTGATATACTGCCCAGGTTAAAATACAGATCGCCACCTAACGAAGTTGGTTTGTAGATGAAAGGGTCCATCACCCAAAACTCAATATACTCTACATTCAATGCCTGGAAATCGTTGGTTGATATCCCCCGGTACATGCCGCCCCAGCGTGTGGTAGGGTTTTGTAAAGTACCGTCGGCATTTATGCCTGTAGTAGTGTAATTATACGGACCACGAATGGTAGGGTAAAAAGCCAGATCAAGCGTTGACAAGGTTAACGGCTGCCCGGTGATGGATTGTTTGTAGGGGAATACCTCGGTCTCTAAAACCTGCCTGGCATAATGGTTTGACAATTGCGCCCGTGTAACCGATGTTGAGCTGGCATTAGTATAAAATACCGGGTCGATGTTATAAAAGGCCAGCCGTGCACGGTTAAAGCCATAGCTCAGGTTATTAAGCAATTGCGACTCGGGGAACAGCTGCGGCGTGCCCGAAATTTGCCAGGTATTGGCGCTCTTCACGTCAATTACCGACTGGCTGTTTTCAAAATCGTCCAGATAGGAAGTTCCGTTTTTTGCACCTGCGTAATTTAACGCGCCGGGTGCGCCGGGCAACAACTGGGCAAATTCACCGCTAAAATTTACTGATGATGGCGCTTTGGTATGAATAAACGGGATCTTATCCACCAATCGCGTTAGCAGGCGCGATTGTGATGAATAGTTTCCATCCAAACCCCAAATGGTGTTTGATATCGACTCCTGCCCTATGGCTTCGTTTTGTGAGATGGGTTGTTCGGTAAGGTGCATAACGGTTGCACCCAAAGCCAGGTTAGGGCTTACGGCATAATCAAACCGCGAACCATACAATGATTTTTGCTGTACGCCGAAAAGCTCATTATTTTCTAAACTCACGTTGATAGGCTGCCCCGATGAGAGTATAGCCGTATTGATCACATTTAGGCGGCCCGCGCCATAATCAATGGTATAATCGGTTCCTTCAACCAATTTTGAGGCACCCGCTGTTACTATTACCGAACCCTGGGGAATGTTGGTAGCATTTAACTGGTACGAACCACCCCCGCCCTGCGCGTTGTAGGTACCTTTAATAGTATACCGGTTTAGCTGCGGGAAATATTGCTGCGCTACGGTTTTGGTGGAGTCATACAATTGCTGATAAACATACCTGTTGATGAGGTCGGTTTCGCCGGGGTTGAATTGCTTAGCGAGGTCCGAGCCAAATGGTTCTATCTCCGGGAACATGATGCGTCCATTTTGCGAATCAATGGTTACGCCCTCTATAAAGTCGAAATAGCCATCGGGCTGCTTATCCTGTTTCTGGTTCAGGTTATCCAGGCCGGTTAATTGCAGCCATAGTTTACTGCTGGTACGCTGCCCCTCCTCCATAATGGGCTTATCAATTCCCGATTTGTCATCCAGCCTTGCCACCTGCAGCTTAAAATTGGTTGGGCTCACCTGGAACGCGTTAAGCGAGTAGATGTTTTTCATCATCAGCTTCCAGGTAGGCAGGTTGGTTTTTAATATGGTGTTTTTTAATAATTTCAGGTAAAGCACTTTGGGCGTTGTAGGGTCTACCGGTATATCGCTCGAAAACTCACCCACCTGGTATTGCTTGCCATTATAAGTGTATTGGTAAGCCACCGCCAGCACCTCATCATTATTTAAAGGATAATTTAAGGAGATGTAGCCTAATTGCGAATGCAGCGTAAACTCTTTCGGGGTTAGTTTACGGGCATAGGTTAGCTTGGCATAGTTATCGGTACCACCATGTGCCGCGAAGTAAGTGATCAGTGAGTTTGCCGGATCATTGGTTTGCCTTGCATTGGCAGGCAGGTTGTTTAGTAATGAGTTGGATTGATCGGTAAAACCAGGGCCTTTAAAACCTGCGGGTAAGCCTGAAAAGCCAGCACCGCCCTGTATTTGCGCCGTATTATACGGAGCGTTTTCACCCAAATCCAGGAAACCTACCACGTCGCGCGAGTCGGCGGTAGAGTTGTTGCGGTTGGTGGTCCACACCTCAATTTTGGTAATGTTTATGTTTGAGCTGATGATGGGGATATTCGCCATCGCCTTGTTGTAGTTGTTGCGGAAGTATTGCGACAGGAAGTAGTGTTTGTTAGCCTCATAGTCTGCAGCTGTAGCTGATATGGTACCCTGCTGCGCGCCGTTGGTAAACGTCAGGTTTTTTGATTGCGATCGTTGTTGCGATAGTATCGAAGTAACATTGAGCTTACCGAATTTTAATTTGGTTTTTACACCAAACAAAGCCTGCGTACCGGTTATTAGCGTGGTATTAAGCGGCATGCTAACCGTACCGGCCTGTATCTCCTGAATGATCTCATCCGGGTGGCCCAGGTAATCCATTTTTACCTGGTTATCAAACTGAAACTGCGCGTCGGTATTGTAATTGGTGGCTATCTTTAATTTATCGCCAATGTTACCGGTTAAGTTTAACTGGATGTGCTGATCGAAGTTAAAGTTGAATTGTTTGCGCTGACGGGTATTGAATAAAGGGTTTTCATTCTCATTGATTTGCCCGCTCATTATAGCTTCTGCCGATCCTTGCGGCCTGATGTCAATGATCGAGCTGCCGAATATTCGCTCAAAGGTTTGGCTATGTACATTGATGGCCGGTATAAAACCCGGCTGCTGTTGTTCGTAGGCGTAATTATCGGCCAGTTTTTGAAAATAGTTACGTTTTTCTTCGGCCTGCTTAAGCTTTAAAAATTCATCGGGTGTTAAATATACCGGCGGCCGGTATGGCAGGTTACCAATGCGTTCATACAGCACATAGGTGTTGGTAGCGGCATCGTACTCTATGGTGCGGGTTACGCCAAGCGGTACAGGGTCAAAAATCCCCTCACGCGCCAGCGTATTTCTTGATTTGGTATAATTGATGGGCGACTTAATGGTGAGCGAATCCCTGCGTAACCCACCGGCAGGCGTTTGCTGCGCAAAAACGTGTCCCCATCCGCTCAAAGCAGAGGTAATAAATAGGGCAATAAGAAATTTATAAGTAAAATTCCCTGTCACAATTCAAGTTAAAATACACGTAATTACAAACTTTTTAAAGCAAACTTGATCAGCTGTTCAACACTTATACTGCTGTCGTTTTTATTTATTTCCTGGTCCAGTACTTTTTCGGCAACATTACGTGCAAAGCCCAGCATCACCAGCGCTGCCAGCGCTTCGTCTCTAACGTTTTTGCTTGCAGGCGCTGTGCTTAACGTTTCAGAGCCCTCTTTGCGCAGCTTGTCCTGCAGCTCTAAAATAACCCGCTGTGCCGACTTTGGCCCTATGCCCTTTATGCGTTGTATCAAAGCAACATTACCATTTATAATTGCCGTTTGTATCTCAACAGGGGTGATAGATGAAAGCATCATACGGCCGGTGTTTGGCCCGATACCCGATATGGATATGAGGTGTAAAAATAGCCGGCGCTCGCCTTCATCAGCAAAACCATATAACGTGTGCGCGTCTTCTTTTACGTGCAGCCATATAAAAAGTTTACAGCGTTCGGCATCAGCTAACAGCGAGTAGGTATGGAGAGAGATATTGATGTGATAGCCCACACCGCCGGCATCAATAACCACATAAGCGGGGCTTTTAAAAACTAATTTACCATCAATATAAGCGTACATATTTTCTCTATAATCTATCTGTTTAAAGCTGAGGGTTGAAAGCAAAAAGCTGAAAGCCCTCTAATTTAAATATTAGTTAATTATTGTTTTATTTTTTGTTCAAATAAAGCTTTTATCTTTATGCTTTCCCCTTTTAGCTCAAAAAATCACTTAACCGATTCTTTCACCTGAGCGTCAACAACGGCAATGGTGATCATATTCACAATTTCACGTACCGAGCTATCCAACTGCAACACATGCACCGGCTTTTTCAGCCCCAGCAATATGGGCCCAACGGCCTCGGCGCTGCCAATCTCCTGTAATAATTTATAAGCAATGTTGCCCGATTCAAGATTAGGAAATATCAGCGTATTTGCCGCCCGCCCTTTTAATGTAGAGAACGGAAAGTTATCTGCCAACAGATCGGCATTCAGCGCGAAGTTGGCCTGCATATCACCATCAACGATCATATCCGGATATTTTTCATGCAGCAGGCGTACCGCCTCCCTGGTTTTTTCGGGGATGGGGCCGTCATTTGATCCAAAGTTCGAATAAGACAATATAGCTACGCGCGGGCTAATATTAAATTGTTTTACCGAACGCTCTATCAATACAGTAATATCAACCAGTTCATCAACTGTTGGGTCAACGTTTACAGTTGTATCGCCAAAAAATACCGGCCCTTTTTGCGTGATCATCATGTACATGCCCGCCACCCGGCTCACGCCTTTTTCGGTACCAATAATTTGTAGCGCTGGTTTTATAGTGGTCACATAGTTTTTGCTCAAACCCGATATCAGCGCATCGGCTTCGCCAAACTGCACCATACAGGCGCCGTAATAGTTCGAATCGGCCATGAGCTGCCTGGCCTCAAACAAGGTGATGCCCCGGCGCTGGCGCTTTTTAAAATAATATTGCGCGTATTCCTCGGTATGTTCGGCACCTAAGTGTGGGTCAATGATCTCTACCTCGCCAAACTCCAGCTCGTTTTCTTTGATGATCTGTTTTATCTTTTTCACATCACCCAATAAAATCGGGGTAGCAATACATTCGTCTTTTACAATTTGCGCAGCTCGTAATATTTTGTAATTATCCGCATCAGCAAAAACCACCCGTTTAGGACTGTTCTTGGCCATATTGGTAATATTACGCAGCAGCTTATCATCCGGCCCAACCCTTGAGCGTAACTCCTCGGTATAAGCATTCCAATCAGTTATCACCTTTCGCGCCACGCCCGAGTCAATAGCAGCCTTAGCTACCGCCGATGACACCTCGGTTATCAGCCGTTGGTCCATCGGCTTGGGGATGATATAATCACGGCCAAATTTCAGGTTCTTGGCGTTGTAAGCTAGGTTAACTGCTTCGGGTACCGGTTTTTTAGCAATACCGGCAATGGCATGAATGGCGGCCAGTTTCATTTCTTCGTTAATGGCGCTCGCGCGTACATCCAGTGCCCCCCTGAAAATATAAGGGAAACCTAACACGTTGTTTACCTGGTTCGGAAAATCGGAACGGCCGGTGGCGATAATGATATCCTTGCGCGAATTAATAGCCAGATCGTACGCTATTTCGGGCTCGGGGTTAGCCATGGCAAACACGATAGGGTTTTTAGCCATCGTCTTCAGCATATCAGGCGTTACCACGTTACCTGCCGACAGGCCGATGAAAACATCGGCGCCCTTCATAGCATCAGCCAGTGTTTGAATGTCTTTACGCTCAGTGGCAAATTGCAGGCGCATCTCGTCCAGATCGGTACGTTGCGGGGTTATCAGCCCGTTGATGTCAAGCATCACCAGGTTCTCTTTTTTAACACCCAGCGCCAGGTAGGTTTTAGTACATGATACCGCGGCGGCCCCCGCGCCGTTAACTACCATTTTAATTTTATCCAGTTTTTTTCCCTGTATCTCGCAAGCATTTAGCAATGCCGCGCCCGATATGATGGCCGTGCCATGCTGGTCATCGTGCATTACAGGTATTTTCATTTCGGCCTTTAGCCTACGCTCAATTTCGAAGCAGGTTGGTGCCGATATATCTTCCAAATTAATACCACCGAAAGTAGGCTCAAGCGCCTTTACAATGGTTACAAATTCGTCAACAGTTTTGGCGTTCAACTCCAGGTCGAACACGTCGATATCCGCGTATATTTTAAACAGCAGGCCCTTGCCTTCCATTACCGGCTTGCTTGCCTCGGGACCAATATTACCCAAACCCAAAACCGCGGTGCCGTTGCTGATAACCGCTACCAGGTTTCCTTTTGCGGTATATTTATATACATCGTCAACATTTTCGGCTATGCGTAAACACGGCTCGGCAACACCCGGCGAGTAGGCCATGGTTAAGTCGCGCTGCGAGTTGGTTGGTTTGGTAGGTATTACCTGTATCTTCCCCGGACGACCCTTCGAGTGGTAGTTAAGCGCGTCCTGTTTACGGTTAGGTTTATCCATGTTCTCAATTCAAGGCTCAAAGTTAACTCTTTTTGAACCACGGTGAGTTAATGATACGGTATTTTAATTAAAGCCGGGCAAACGGGTTTAGCTTCACTCTTTGCCCTTCTGTCACACTGCTAATATGGTTCCATGTTTGCAATTCGCGCACCTCAAGCCCATGATTCGCGGCAATATCAGCCAGCGTCTCTCCTTTTTTGGCGATATAAAAATCGGGCGTTTTGGTAGCCGGTGTTTGTTTTACTGCATTTACCGGGACAGTAGCCAGTACCGGAGCAGGTGTAACAACAGGTGCCGGTGGTTCCGGTTCTATCACCACAGGAGCCGCTATATTATTCAGCGCGTTATATAAAGCGGTGAAATTACGATGGCTCGAACTCGGTATAATTATTTTGCGCAACGACGCGTTGGTGCCGTTTACTATCTGCTTTTTATAAGCCGGGTTTAGTATGATTAAATTAGTTACGTCGGTATTCAATGCCCGGGCCACGCTGGCTAAAGTAACAAACTGATCAACCAAAACGGTATCGGTTTTTGCGGCTATTGTCCAGCCATCGGGCTGTATATTATGTTTACCAGCATAGTTCATCACGTATGATACAGCGATATAAGCAGGCACGTAATTCCTCGTTTCGGCTGGCAGGTATTGGCGGATGGTCCAGAAATCCATCACCCCGGCTTTTGCTATGGCACGCTCTACACTGCTTTTACCGCAGTTGTACGAGGCAATAGCCAGCAGCCAGTCGCCAAATTCCTGGTAGGCATCTTTTAAATAAGCGGCAGCTGCGTAGCTGGCTTGTATGGGGTCGCGGCGCTCATCAATATAATCGTTCATGTTAAGGCCGTAGTTTTTAGCGGTAGTGCTCATAAACTGCCATGGCCCTGTAGCGCCAACTCTTGAAACCGCGGTAGGGTCAAGTTTTGATTCAACGATAGATAAGTATTTTATCTCAGGAGGTATTCCCGCTTCGCGGAATATCTTTTCGTAAATAGGGAAGTAATATTTTGACAGGCCCAGCACGTGGCTCATTTCGTCTTTATGCCGGGTATAAATGTCGATGTAGTTTTGTACGTACTCATTATAATCCAGCGGTACATCCTTCTGTATCGAATCCAACCGGTGCTTAAATATAGAGTTTGAATAGCTGCTTGCCTGAGCCGCCGAAACGGAATCTTTTATGGTATTGGGCGAGTAGCCGCCACGCAGGGCACGGACCGAAGAATCGGCAGCCGCCAGGGTATTAGCTTTAACAATTTGGAGTGATAAAAGGAAGGTTGCAGCGATAAAAAGTCTCTTCATTCTATTTCGTTACGGTAAAGCGTATACGCATTCCTTGCGCAAAAGTTTTACTAATCTATTAAATTTTTATAGCTCAAGGAAATATTTCGAAAAATTTAACAATTCCTGTTCGCCAAAATTTTTGGTCAATAATTGTAAACCTAACGGCAATCCTTTAGTGTTATTGCCTGCGGGTAACGAAATTGCGGGCGCGCCGGTTAATGAGGCCTGTACGGTAAAAATATCGGCCAGGTAGTTTACTACAGGGTCGGTTTCTACTTTGCCTATATCAAAGGCCGGCTCGGGCGCTGTGGGCATCAGTATAAAATCGTATTCTGCAAATATCTCATTGGTTTTTTCCTGTATCAGGCGGCGTATTTTTTGTGCCTTGGCATAATAGGCGTCATAATAGCCTGCGCTAAGTACAAAGGTACCCATCATGATACGGCGCTTTACTTCTTTACCAAAACCCTCGGAGCGTGAAAGTTTATAGGTTGATTGCAGATCGGTAGCCGCTTTACTGCGATAGCCATAATGTACCCCATCAAACCTTGCTAAGTTTGAGGAAGCTTCGGCCATAACCAGTATATAGTAAGCAGGCACCAGGTACTCCAGGTATTCAAAAGCGATGGGCTTAACGGTATGGCCTTCGGCACGCAGCTTTTCGATGGCGTTGATCAGCGTATTTTTCACCTCGGTATCCACACCGGGGCTTGACAGTGACTCCTGCAAATAGGCTATTTTCTTTTTTTCTGTAGATTTTTTAAGATCGGCACCGTATGATGGTACCGGCTTTCTTGAAGTGGTACTGTCGTATTCATCGGCACCGGCCATTACCTCAAGCAGCAGGGCGGCATCCTCAACCGAACGGGTGATAGGGCCTGCCTGGTCAAACGATGAAGCATAGGCAATTAAACCATGCCTTGAAACACGGCCATAAGTAGGTTTTAAACCTATCATACCGCAAAACGAGGCCGGCTGCCTTACCGAGCCGCCGGTATCGGTACCAATAGCGGCATGGCACATACCGGCTTGCACCGCTACCGCCGAACCACCCGACGAACCGCCCGAAACTTTGGTTTGATCGGCAAAATTCTTTACCGGGCCAAAGTAGGAGTTTTCGTTAGCTGCGCCCATAGCAAATTCATCGCAATTGCAGCGGCCTATAATAATGGCATCTTCTGCCAGCAGGCGCTCAACAATGGTTGATGAATAAACAGACCTAAAACCTTTCAGAATTTTGGATGAGGCGGTTACCTCATGCCCTTTATAGCAAATATTGTCTTTTATAGCTATAACCATACCCGCCAGTTTACCGGCAGTGCCTTGTTTTAGGCGGCTATCTATTTCTTTGGCGCGTTCAAGCGCTTCGCTGTCAAATACTTCATTAAAAGCATTTAACTGTTTGTTGAGCTGTATTTGACCAAGATAATTCTTTACCAGTGCCTCAACAGTGATCTTACCTTTTTGTACATCACTCTTTATTTCGCTTAAAGAGGAATAAGATTTAGCCATGGGCCGAAAATAAAAAACTTATCTGTTGAAATCATAAATAATTTCAACAGATAAGTATATTAATAAAAAGCTACAGGGGTTATAGCTTTAAAAATTACTTAAGCTTTTGGCTTATCGTCCGGTTTTGCCGGTTCGCCTTCGCTGCTTTGCGCGTCTTTAAATTCTTTTACGCCTTTACCTAATCCCTTCATTAGTTCAGGTATTTTTTTACCGCCGAATAGTAATAATACTATTACCAGAATGACAAATATTGCTGGACCGTCTAATCCCATGATAATTAATTTTTTATAGTATAATTTATAATTAGTTTATATTACTCGTGTGCTTTAGGCTCAATAGGGGTTTCGCGCAGGTGCTCCTCTTTTTTACCTTCATGATGCTCCAGTTCTATCTGGTCGGTGCCGGTTACATGGCTCTCAGTGCTCATTGGCATCGTATTCAGCACGTGGCTTTCGGTCGCTTTCCCGTCAAGGTTATCTGTAGAATGTTCAGCTATCAGGGGCGTTTCTTCGGTCGTAACAGTAGCTGTTTCTTCAGCAGTCTTGGTAGCCGCGTCCTCTTTCTTCTTACTATCGTAATTATCTATCTGATTGTTTATTTCACGCTTCACGCCTTCAGATGCATCTTTAAAATCACGAATACCTTTTCCCAATCCGCGCGCAAGATCTGGCAGCTTATCGCCACCAAAAAGCAATAATGTCACAAACAAAATGAGCATTATTTCGGGCGCCGTAAATTCAAAAAACAAAAAAACCGAACTCAACATATTCTTCTTTATTAATTTACAAATATAATTAATTAATGTATTTGCAAGTGTTAAATCTACCTGCCTGCCAGCCAGCCCTGCGGATCAACAGGTGTAGTAGCTTTCCACAGTTCAAAATGAACCTCAGTTTCGTCTGTCGACGGATCAGTAGCTACAGAACCAATGGTTTGTTTGGTACTTATTTTTTGACCTGCTGATACATTAACCGATTTAAGGTTGGAGTAAACTGTAAAATATTCACCATGCTTCACAATTACCATATAGGTACCCGAAATATCCTTAACGCTATTTACCGTGCCGTCAAACACGCTCCTAACCGATGCACCGGGCTCTGTACGTAAATCCATACCGCTATTGTCCATCCTGATGCCTTGCATCATATAAGCGCCAAACCTGTGGTTTACACTGGCATTAGCTACAGGCCAAGGCAATCTTCCGCGATTACCCAAAAAGTCATTCGATAATTTAGCTGCTTCGGGTGTAGCATTCAAATACTCGCTATTTGTTTTTTTAACTACCGGCTTTACTGTCGGCGCTTCCCTGTTTTCGGCCTTAGCTTTTGCAGCCTCGGCTTTAGCCGCAAGGCGTGCCCGCTCTTCTTCTTTACGCCTGGCTTCTTCTATCTCTTTTCGTACCGCATCATTTATAGCACGTGTAAGTTTGGCCCGCTGGCGCTGTAAATCCAGCAGCTGATCCCTGATCTGCCCTTCATGTTTCGACAGATCTTTAACCACTACTAGTTGGTTGTTTTTTTCTTTACCCAGCGTTTCTTTCTCCTTTTGCTGGTCTACTAACAACGAATGTTTTTCATCCTTGGTTTTATCCAGCTCGTTTATTTTAATATGCAGGTCTTTTTGTTTGCCCTGGATAGAAGCCGCCTGCCTTTCGCGATAGGTGGCAAACTGCTGTAAATATTTTAAACGTTTGTAGGCCTGGTTAAAATCCTTAGCTGCAAAAATAAACATCAGCTTATTGTAGGCACTTTGATTGCGATAAGCAAAAAGCACCATATCGGCATATTTTTTTTTCAGCAGGTCAAGTTCCCCTTGCAGACTGTGTACGTTATTGGTGTCTTCTGATATCTGATTATCGAGGTTACGCACCTCAGTATTGATCACATTGATCTTTTCTTCACGCAACGCTATCTGCGACTTTAATATATTAAGCTGTTTTACAGTTACTTTTTTATTGGTTTGTGTTTCCTGCAGCTCGTGGTTAAGCTCGTCAAGCTCGGCATTTAGTTTTTCGCGGCGCTGTTTTAATTCGGCGCTGCTTTGCGCGTGAACATTTATGGCCGCAAAAACACAGATAAAAAAGAAAAGAAGTTTAAAAAATTTCATCCGGTCAAAAATATCAATTTTATTTAGCCGGAGCATATCTTTCCGGAATATTGAATGGATATTGCAGTTCCTGGTCAAAATCAACCCTGGTATAATGCAAATTGGCCTGAATTTTTTTGTCTTTAATTACCGATGCGATATCTATCTGCGAGGGTACAATACGGTTTGATGCCTGTATAAAG